>JAWUWJ010000134.1:0-21930 GCA_034111925.1 Crocinitomicaceae bacterium | reverse complement strand
ATTGGCGAAGCCAGCAGGAATCGATGTGATTGATGATAGATTGATTGTTAGTGAGTACCAAACAGGAGAAATCATTATTTATGATATCTCTCAAGTACCAGCAGTTGAGTTGGGTCGTTTGAGTACTGGATTCTCTAGTGTTCAAGGTATCAAGATTGGACCTGATGGAAGAATTTGGTTTGTTGATGGGGTTTCTGATGGAGTTTACAAAATTGAAACTTCTGATCTTGGAATCGCTGAGCAATCATTAGAGTTCAATGTATATCCAAATCCTACTTCTGGTGAGATCAACGTTTTTGTTGGGAACACAATCGAAGGAACTGTTGAAGTAAGAGATATTCAAGGAAAATTAATTGCTACTCAAGCGATTAATGGTCAAACAGCTTCTTTAGATGTAAATGTTTCTACTGGATTGTACTTTGTAAATATTATTAGCAACGACGTTAAGTCTGAAACGAAGAGATTGGTTGTAGATTAATTCAATCGACACTATTATAGAAGGCATTTCATTTATTTGGAATGCCTTTTTTTTATTCCTGAAATCTTCAGTTGTGTAAACGAATGGTCATACATGTGCGAGTATTGGGCTGCAGATGTGCTAGAATGAAATTCACGCACATGTGCGTATTGACATTGCATACCACATTGCGTAAGTTTGACTAAGCTAAAATCAAAGAACATGTCTGAAACTTTAATCACTGAAAAAGGAACTGTACGATGTACAGTCAATAAAATGAACATTAGATCTGGAGCACCCAACACATCAGTCGCTGTTGCTGGATCTTCAGTTTTGAATGACGAACTACAGTACGTTGGTTATGTAAATGATGGACAAAGTATCAATGGAATTAGCAAGTGGTATAAACTTACAGATGGAAACTACGTTTGGGGTGGCGCTGTCAAAGTGATTTCTGTTGAAAAACAAGAAGCCGCTTCTGTTACTAGTAAAACCAATTCCAATACAATTACGGCTGCAGTGGGTTCTGGGTGTCCCAATAACAAAAGTGACGTTCAGTTGGTACAAGAGCTATTGACGAAAAAAGGGATTTCTATTGGAGTCGATGGCTTATTCGGTAACAATACGGCGGCTGCAATTCGAAATTTCCAAAAAGGGGGATTGAGTTTTTCAAATCCAGACGGTAGAGTTGATCCAGGAGGGAAGACTTGGGAAGGGTTAAACAATCCTGAAGTGACTTACACAAAACCCACAGCATCTTCTGGTGGATCAGCTGATCTAAATACGAAATACAAGGGTGTGACGTTCAATGGAAGTGTTTTTCCAGACAAGCCGATAATCAGAACGAAGAAAATCAACTTGAATTCTTCCATGAAGAACAAGTACTTGCCGGCCTTGGAGAAGGCGTTGGCGGGATCTCCACGCGGGTTAAAGTTGCTTTGTACAGTGATGGCGTTTCATGAAGGCTACCGTGAAGGAACACGATCTTACACCAATAATAATCCTGGGAATATAGGAAACACGGACTCAGGAGCAAATGTCAAGTATCCAACTTTAGAGGCTGGAATTGAACGGCAACGTGATTATGTCAATGGTATTATCGCTGGTCAGTCCTCTGCATATCCGATGGGCAAAGAGAAAATCATCAAACCGTTTTACAGTGCGGAGATTGCTAGGAATCCACAGTATGGATTGCCTGCAAACGTTCCAGGATATAAATTCGTTTTCACAGGTCAGATTGATCAATTTGTCAAAATCTACTCGACTGGTGCAAGAGCTGGAAACGGCTATGTGAGTACGATTATTTCATATTTTGCACAGAACAACGTAACGATTACAGAGACAACTACGCTGGCGGAAATTGTAAATATTAAATAGCGCAAGAAGTTACTTCTAGAGTCAATGGTGCCTTGAGAACCTTAGGTATATGACTTCCAACGCAGAAAAGATTGAACCTCATTTTAAGATTCAATAATTGGATTTTATTCATGAACGGTAGTTTCAAAAGTCCCGGGAAGTGAGATTTCCAAGATTTGAAGATCATTACTAGTGTCTGAAATCATGTGTTTCATTTGAGGCGGAATAACAAAGGCATCTCCTTCTTTGAGGTTCTGCGCGGCCTTATTCTCTGTGCTTAAGTTCAAGTTACCGTTCAATACAAACGAGAACAGAATATCAGAATTATGACTGGTATAGTTTGCAGCGTGATTCGCTTGATTCGCTCTGGCAACGTGCACAGACGCAATTCCTTTTGTTGCTTCGTTAATGCCTGTTTCCCGATGTTCAAAGCCTTCCAAGCGCCAAGGTTATCCATGTGAATATGATTGTAGCAATATCGGCAGTTCATATATCTATAATTGTATTTCAGGTGTATCATCACCTAAAAGTGAACAAAGATGGTTACCTTAAATTTGCTGTTCTGACTGGGTTATTTTTATTGTGCAATATTTCCGTGTTAACTAATTTGGAGGAAATGTTTTTTTTAATTGGAATAAATATCCTTTTAGCAAGTCATTATTTTTACGTTGCTTTTTTCAATTTCTGGGACAATAAAAATTCCCGATTCACCATTTGGTTATTTTTTATAGGAGTTGTTTTAACCTCTTTTTTGTTTTTCGTTGTTTACGAGTCTATTAAATTTGATTTGTCGATTTTAGTGAAATTCACCAGTCTTATTATGGTATTCTATTTTCTCATTAGTTTACTTTTTTCAATCACAAATTCTATTTCAGGCAACAAAAACATTATCGAATTTAGTTTTCGAGGGATGCTGCTATTAGCTTTCGTTTTTATTAGTGTGCTTATGCTCAGTCTAAATTTTAACTATTCAGATTTGGTAGCTTTGAATTTATTAATGATTCTTTCTTTTTTAGATTTCCTGTTAATGCGTTTCTTTCCAAAAACGGGACTAGTTGAATTAAACAATGGGGATTTAATCAACGAAGTAGAAGAATTAACCCATGAGGAAATTCACAAACTTTTTGATCTAACCGAACCTCAAATTGAAGTTGTCGATTTAATTATTCAAGGTATGCATACACAAGATATTGCTAAGAAATTAAATATTTCTGACCGTGCAGTTTATCGAAGAAAAGAACACATTCTAAGTAAAACAAAAGCAAATAGTGACGCTCAAATTATTCTTCTGTATTTCTCAAAACAAGCCAGAACAACCGATTGAGTCACAGGGTGGAATATCCCACCTACGATAGTGGAATATCCCACCCACTCGAAACTTGTTTCGCTAATTTTCATTTCTCTTATTGTATTTCATTTGTAAATGAAATGTATTAAATGGACGAGTTAACCAATACAGAGCTAAAAATATTACAACTAATCTTTAAAGGATATTCTACTCACGAAATTTCGACTAAAATTTCTCGTAGCATAAGAACAATTGAAAAAAGACGATTATATATTGGATTAAAACTTGGTACAAAAACAGTGTTTGGAACTATGATGGAAGCTATCCGATTAGGACTATTCGATCAAGAACAATTAGATATTCAATATGAATATCCTGTTGATGAAAAAATTGTTCTAAGCCAAATTGAGAAGTTAGTATTACATGAGACATTGAAAGGGTTCACGGCTTCCGAAATAATCAATGAGAGTAATATTGTCAGGGAGAATTTTTCCTATATTCAGAAAGAAATTAACCGTAAGTGGAAGGTCGATTCCAAGGTAGACTTAATATTAAAAGCTATAAAACACGGGTATCTGAAAATACTATCATTAAAAAATACAGATGACGAGGAAGGAATGCGAGTTTTATGGGATGCTGTTAGGTCAGGAGGAAAAGTGCCTAAATACCGTATCATTTTCACAAATCCAAAAGACTTAACTCAAAGACAATAATAGTGATTGCACATTGTTACATATCCAATTGCAACAATTACTTAAAGTTCATTTTTCTTTAATCGAAAATCACTTGTTACCTTAGAGTAATTCGGAATAGTTATAAAAACAAGAATGGTCTATCAATTAATGGGCTTGTTCCATGAATTTGAATTGTATATATTCAAATTCATTTAACAAATAGATTTTTTATGGCATTTAACGGTACAGAAGGTGGTGCAATATCACTAGAGCAAGGTTCAGATTTAGCATCGAAATGGAGAAAACATAATCCAGATGCTCGAAAAGGAGCATTTATGGGCAAAGAAATTTTAATTGAACTTCTAAATCAAGAAGGATGTAAGGGGATTCGTGTATATTACGGACTTGACGAGGATGGGCAGATGCAACCAGTGTTTAGTGGAGCGGAAGCAAATGAAAATGATTTACTTGATCTTGTTGCTAATGGTTCAAGGCCATGTACGCCGTTTTGTGGAATTAATAACCCCTTAAATAGTTGAATTGTTACTGCTAATTAATTTAAGTACTTTTTCTATTTTATTTCCGACACTTATCGGAGGTTATTTATGGCGTAAAATAGGGACTCCTTTTAGGCGTCTCTATTTTTTCATTTTATTTTCTTTGGTTGTCGAAATATTAATGACCATTTTAGCGATAAACAGTGTAAATAATTTATTTTTATTTCACTTTTTCACATTTATTGAAGTGCCTCTGATTAGCTTGATATACTTGTCAATGTTTCATCAAAAACGAATCAAGACCTTGATTGTAATCGGTAACTTGGGCTTTTTACTGTTTTCAGTCTACAACATCCTTTGGGTTGAGTCTATTGACGAATACAATTCTATTCAACGAACCTTGGCTTCGACTATAATTGTTCTAATCCTTTTAACTTTTATAGTTGTCAAAGTCTTCTTAAACCGATCAGGCAATAAATTTACTAACAATCCCAGATTTATTTTAACAGGCGTATTATTAATATATTACTCTGGAATGTTATACTTAAATGTTTACACTAAAGAGTTTTTTGCTGCCAACATTACAGGCTTCTGGATCATTCATAGCTTACTGAACATTTTTTTGAATATTTCATTATCACTGACTATATGGAAGGCAAGGGAATAATTGTAATTGCGGGAACCATACTACTCAGTTTACTCGGGTTGGTTGTTCTATGGTTAGCCGTCAGAAGCGAGAGAAATAATAGGAAATAAACACTATTTTTTTCTGTGATTAGAAAAAGTACGCAGTTTCACACGTACATGTACCTGATTTTAAGCTCATTCTTGATTACATAAATTTTATTCTACAAATTAGCCGAGTTGAATATTGAATCGCCCATAAATCATCATTCTTTATCAAAAACCAAGTAAAAACACGCAGTTATTCAGGTGTTTTTACGTATTGATATATTAAAGAATTCAATCGAACTTTACAGGCGGTCTATCTAGATCTAGTTAAATAAATTTATTCCATAAATAACATGAGGATTTCAAAAAAAATTGTACTTATTGTTTCATTGATTACATGCCAAATTTCATTTTCACAGACAATTGGTGGTAGAGATAATAGCGAACAAACTCCTAAAGCAGCGGAAGCTACAAAACTCAGTGGAGGAACCTTTACGGGTGATGTTAATACCATGACTGGTGAATTCGCTTCAAGCATTCAACTTGGATCAGTTAGTACGCCGTCTGGATTGGGATATTCTCTGTCTTTAGATTACAACAGTTCATTTAGTATGAGTGCCACTCAGCCAATGACCGCTGGTATTCCCTATGGAGATGGTTGGGGACCAAACTTGCCAACGGTTTCAATTGAAACAGATGTATTTCATAAGTTTTCCTGTGGTGAATTGGACATGTTTTCGGGAACAAATGTTAATGATCTAAATTTTGGAGATGGAGTAGGCGGATGGAATGGGTCTGACGAAAGCGACTTATACTGGTTCTCTCCTATGGTTAACATTCCTGGTGTTGCTTCAGGAAGAGCAGTCTTTAAATATGTTGATGTTGCAGATCAAAAGTGCTTAGTCTTTGTTTTAAACAAGTTTGAAACATCAGTAGAAGTTCGTTTCTATGGACATAAGGGGTGGGAAATTAGATTAGCAAATGGTAATACATATAAAATCGGAACTCATTTGGCTAATTATAGGGCTCCTTCCTCACAACGTGTTTTATTCTACAATCAAGATGGACAGTCAGGCATATTAAATCCTGCCGATCCACAAAATCAGGCCGCAGTAAATAATGACTATGGTACTCACGCTCCAAGTGTTCAAAATGCGGTAGAACCAAAATCTTCTTATAGTGTATGGTATTGTGATAAAATATACAACACAAATTTTCCAGATCAAATAATTGGTTTCAGATATAATAAATTTGGAGAATTCAATTTTTTCGAAGAATTCAATCAAACAAATTACGAAGCAGTAAGGTCCGATGTTTTTAATTCATCAACCAACACAGACTTTTCTGCATATACAGATGTGTTTTTAAAAGAGATCTATTCTGCGGTAAGTGAGACGCCCGTGGATATTGTTGAATTGGAGTATGGAACTTACAGCCCCGCCGTTGATAATGCAACAATATTGTCGTTATCTGATCCATTGGTATTCCAAAAGGATGGTCTTTATAACTATAAGGTAGTAGAAGAGTGGGATAGCAATTTCGACACTTGGAAACGCTATAAACACGTTGCAGCTATTGACAACACAGCAGGATTCAACCAATCAAATCCCTATTTAACATCTTCAAGTCCACATTATCAAAATGAAAACATTCCTGCTATTGATGAAGTTCCATTCAATCATGGTTACTTAGAAAGTGATAGATTATATAGCTCTGGGTCTGGTTATTATCCTGGAGACATTTATGAAATAAAAACGATCGTTTCAAGGGATAACTCGTTCTCGCATGATATGGGTAATGGGACTTTAGATATTGCAATAAAATCGGGTAATTGGGGGAATGGGCCTTCTAGTGAAACTGGTTTTTATAATACAGACGGAACAAATTTAACGAATGCAGATTTTCAAAATCGAAAAGGGATTGAAATATTTTCAACCTTCAACTCTGCCGCTAAATGGCAAATGGGGCATGGACAAGCACAGATGGAAACGTCAAACCTTTTCGTTATGCCTAATATACCAAGTACGTACTTTGGCTTTAACCTTCAAATAGGGCCAGGGAATTCAGATATTGATTTTAGTGGCAATACAAGTGACAATCTTGATATGATTAATTCCAATGATTTATCTAAAATTAAAGCTATGGAGGCTTATCCGTTTAGAGATCTTGGTCGAATGATTAAATCTACAAATCAAATTAGTCATTCATTCGGAACAGGTCACCCATGGGGAATGATGATTCCAGAATACAACAAAATGGCATTGAATGGTTCAAATGCTAGTTATGATAATTTGTATGAGACTTGGTGGGCTACTCCCCTTGAAGTACTTGCTGGAAGAGATAACCTTCCAACAAAATTTGATAGCACTGTACATCTTGATAAAGTACAGTTAATTCGATATTCAAAAAATGCCTTAATGCTTCAAAACGTTAAGGTTTATAAAGTAAATGGAGAATTTAAAGGTTTACAAGACCCTACACTTTCTGGTTGGCAATTGGTGTCTCAAAAGAAACTGGATTATACCCATGAGAGCGAAACAATTATTCGTAACTACAATTACGGACCGCTTGATTCAATAAGAACAGAAAATAATGGCTTACTAAGGAAAGTTATTATGCTAAATAAAATTACGGACTTGCCAGTAACGGGAGCGGTTCCTACAAATTTAACTACGTTTTTGGAGTACGAAAAATTCTTAGATACAGAAGTTAATCCAAATCCAGTTTATGATGATAAGAAACCTTACAATGGATTGAATCAATATCTATTAACTTCATATATAGATCATTTAGGAGGGATTACGCGTGTAGAATATTATCCTGTTGATGATTCAAGCACAAGAATTCAAAATAATTATTCTTTCAGTTCATGCGATAATTATATATATAATCCCAATGGAAATAATGCCTTAAGTGCTAAGCCATTTGGTAAGGGGACAAACTATACAGTTCACGCGGCGGTTCATTATTTGAGTAAAAACGATGAAGGTGATGAGCTTTTGAATTCATCAAATGTACTACTTGGAAACAACTCCTTAAATCCTGATTTAAAAGTATGGGAATATGTCTTTGACGTAAATACTCTGATGCGAAACCCACAAAAAATAGATTTACCACAGGCACACTTTAGAAGTCATTATTTATTTGGAGAGGATGTTTCATTCAAGAGTGTCAGGGTATACAGCCCTTTTGTTAATAGTACGGATGTGGCTAGAAACTATACGGATTATGAGTATTATGGAGACGTACCAGAAACTTCTTTTGATTTACCAACAACTGAGGAATACTTGTATTATGGTAAATTGAAATCTGTTAAAAATTATTCTTTTAATGATCAATTAGAAGACGAAACGATTTATAACTACGAACACACTTTAGCCTTCGAGAATGGATATGAAAGGCCAAATTTCATGCGAGAAAGACTTTGGTATGAAGATTTGGTGTTCCAGAACTACGAGTACCAAGATATTCATGAGGGTGCGCCCTTGGTGTTGAATCATGTGACCTATATCCACGATACAATTTGGGTCGATCCACAAGAAACTATAATTGATTCTCTAGTGATAGTAGATAGCAATGTAATGCTTAATCTTACTGGACCTGATGCGTACCCTTTTGTAAATGTTCCGAACTTATCCGGGAATTACACGGATAAAGAAAAACCAAAATTCTTAGAATTCTATTTCTACAATGAACTGTTGACAGAAAATGTAGGAAAAGAATATATGTTCCATTCGTACTTTGTGAAAAAAGCGAGTGAAACGAATAGAGTATATGACAATTCATTATCAATTCTGCCTACCCCAAACCCTCCAATTATAGGAGTTTTGAGTATGCCAGTAAATGATCCTGTTGGAGCAGGGTTTACAAATCCACGAGCAAATGATGAGGAAGGAGACTCACAATATATTGAAATGATTGGGCAGGAAGATGAAGAACAATTAGAATCTGATTTTATCGATAATTCACCCTTGTCGGATGCCGTTCTTGTGGCTCTTGTTAAATCATCTGTTCGCTCAACCCACCAAACGAATATATTGAATGCACAGAGTAATTTATCAAATGCTGTTTGGTATGAA
Source organism: Crocinitomicaceae bacterium (assembly GCA_034111925.1). Lineage (GTDB taxonomy): Bacteria > Bacteroidota > Bacteroidia > Flavobacteriales_D > Crocinitomicaceae > UBA4466. Next base: position 12,907 of record JAWUWJ010000134.1, on the reverse strand, counting down.
TTAATTCTTAACAAGAGGAACTTTTCTACTTTTCAATTGGCTTCAATCATTGATGGACAATCTTCGTTGTATGATCAAGTTCAAATGGATTTTTTAAACTTAATTACCAATAGAGACGATTATGTTTTAGTTAATGCGATTCTTCAGAGGAATGGATTTTTATCTGGACAAGTCGTTGATGTAATGTTGGACCCTGCCACGAGCATGCCAGCTGAATCATATAGTGATGTATTGTCGAGTCAACCCCAAATGCCAGAAAGCGTATTGATCGATATTATTGACGCAGCGAACACAAAAAGCATCAATTTGAATGGAATATTGAGCGGGCAATTTATAACAACGGTTATGTACTCGCATATATTGACTAATACGACTTATACGAGTGAGAATGTAACAGAGTTAATAGAAGGAACGTCTTCATTCCCTGTTGATATTACACTAATAGAAATTATAGAGCACTTACCTGAGTTTAGTATTGTTCAACTGGAACGGATTTTTGCCAGAGCTGACCGTGATATAGGCGACGATGTTGAAGCTAGATTTGCCTTATATTATCCAGCTCAATTGGAAGTATTAGGTGGTGTAGGAATAGCAAACAGTTTAAGTAAATATTGTGGTGGAAGTGTTGTTTCAGGCAGAAGCTATATTGAGACCTTGAAAGAATTCGAATATTACGAAGCCGATTATACAGGTAGAGCTGTTGGGCCAGCCTACGAAGTATTGCTTGGATTGAGAGAAAACGTATTATCAACAAATCCATTTCCTTTTATTACCGACCCAGTGGCAGAAGGGCTTTCTGAACCCGTTGAAGTAATAACAGGTCTTACTTTGAAACATGAACCATCTTGGCAGTTGTTTTCGGTAAAAACTTCTTCGCCTCAGATGAAGGATGCATATAGTAGAGAAGAGTATTTCTATTTGTATGATTTGAAAAATAGATATGATAGACACTGGTATTATTATGACTTAGACAACCCCGAGATTAATTTCTTTGCAGATGAGTATACATACGGCACTGGTGCTTCAGCAATTTCTCAGGTTTTAGTGACAAATGATAAATGGGATTCTTATTATAAAAATCAACTCGTTCCAATTCTTCCAGCATTTGACGGAATGGATAAAACGAGAAAGTCAGGAGATAGAATGACAGCTTTCCAAAAGACTTCGATTTCTAAAAATACGAGAGACACAGACCCTGTTTATAAATCAGAATTGTATCAGTACGATAGTCGTTGGACTTTTGATGATGTCAATGGAAATGCACAATCAATTCAATTTAGTGATACGTGTATTAGCCCAACGACGCCATCAACAAATGAACCGTGCATAGAGTATGCTGATTGTAACGATTGTATTTCCGTTTTTTATAAACCATTTTTAGTTTGGGCAGACATCGTACCGATGGGCTATTGTGCTTGGTTTATACCAAACGAAGGATATTATGTTTGTCCTTCGGATCATGATGTATTAGCAGATCATCCAACAGCAACAAATTTGTATTGTGAGATCATTCCACAAGCCAATTTTGCATTACAACCAGGTACGGCATTGGCAAACACACTTCAACTTAGAGATGTTTTGATACAAGTGGATGATTCTGACCATTCCGTTGCTCAAGAATTTGAGGATAAAAAATTAGACTCAAAAAATTCATATATCGCTGAATTCTATTTGGGTAGTCCTTTAGTAGATGATGCCAATAATTTTGACGCTCCACACCACATGATAGTGCCTTTCGATCATTTGAAAGTACGTACAATTAAAGAGCGTAACCGCTATTTACAGGTTGAATTAGAAGAAGATGCAGTTGGATTGCAAACAAAGTACTTTTTCAATTCAAATACGTGGCTATGGAATGTAGATGTTGCATGCCCAGCGAACAACTATACATCTCGGGAGAATATAGACATTGGTCTTCCAACTCAAATAGTTGTAGGATACACGAAACCCGATGCATTAGCAACTAATTTTGAATATACCCCTATTGGTTTGGTTCAGAAAGTGACCGAGTCAAATGGAAAAACAATGGATTATAGTTTTGATGCCTATAACCGTTTGCTCTCTGTTACAGAAGATGGAACGCGATTATTATCAACAACAGAATACAACACTTGGAATCACGATAACCTGTTATCTTTTGATGATCGGATTGATTTAAATTATGTCGAAGCCAAAAGTTTTAATAGCAATGAGGCTTTTGATTATGAGCGGTCTAAAGCTTTTGTTGATCCTTTGGCTAGAAACCAAGGAGTAGTAAGGGGCTATGATCTTGACGGGTATAATCACGTTTCTATTCATAGCGGTTTCCAGTCTTATGACAATTGGGGTCGTACAACTAGTATCGAAAAAGTATATGCTAACTCTTTAAGCTCTTCGACTATAATTAATCCTGCCTTATCTAAATCTCAGGCGGTATCTAACACAGTTGAAGCATCAATTTTAGAGGGTGGGGTGAAAGGCAGACCGTTGAGAACATCAAATTATGGTGTTGATGTGAATGGTATTCATGCTATAAAAACGAATTATCAAATTACAAATAACATTTATGCATCATGTGAGTTGGGATTAAGCTTGTATGAATTGGAACAAGTTATGACACCAAATGGAACTGCTAATTTCAGAGTATACAGAACAGAAGTGTTTGATCAAGATGATAAACAAAGCATTGAATATGTTAATGCTTTGGGGCAAGCAGTTGCTCAATTAAAATACAATGATGGTGGTCAAAAAATAGTGACTTTATTTGCTTATGACAGTTATGGAAACCTTACAAAAGTTATTAATCCAGAAAAACAGGAAAGTGACTATGTCTATAATAAATTAGGGCAATTAGTTATAGAAAACACCGTAGATGCTGGGAATAAGCATTATATGTACAATAAACAAGGGGTGGTTTCTGTAACACTTGATGAACAAGGGAGAGAAAACACCAACGATCTGAGTGTTGCCGATCCATTTTACAGGGTTTATCAGTATGATGATTATGGACGACTAACCAAACAAGGTCGATCTACAATAGATGGTGAATTCCATTCAATGACTTTTAATGGTGATTTATATGGCCCGTTGCACTATCAAGACGCTACTGTTGGGTCGTCTGGAAATGTAATTCAAGACCCATTAACAGGAAACTACGTGTATTTCGATTACACATTCTCCGATTTTCAGACTCAAGATTGGTTGTATCAATTGGAGTATAATCTGGTGGTTCAAGGTGCATTCAATGTTACTTTGTCCGAAGGGCTTGACGCAGGTGAAATGAGTGTTGATTTCAAAGAGAAAATCATGAGCTATGGTGCAAGTGTTGGAACAAATGAATTAGGAAAAGTAGTCCAAAGCCTGAGTTTCGATGAGGGCGATCAACAGATTCAAAGTGTAGACTATTTGTATGATTTATATGGAAATGTTAAGAAACAAACCGTTTCCTTTAACCCTGATGATGCCAATCTTGGTGGAGAAGGATTAATTAACTCTGTGATAGAATATCCTGATTATAATTATAAACACTCTCTATTAGAACAAAAAATAGATGTGAATAATGATGGCACAACAGATTTTCACTGTTTCATGGAGTATGATGCTTTAAATAGGTTAGAAGCAATTTATGGAGCTGCTGGACTTGTATCAAGTTCTTCAGGGGCTACTTTATTGGTTTCCTATTCGTATGACGATGCGATAGGTGCAATGAAGAAGAAAGTACATTATATTAAGGATCATGGGTTATCCGCAATTGCAAGTGAAATCAGTTATCAATACGATGAAAGAGATCGATTGACGAATGTAAATGCTGGACAACTTACCGCAGGAATGAGCCCAATGATGGATTATGATTTGTTTTATGATGACGATCTTGTTAATTACGACGATGGGGTTTATTCGGCAACAGCAATTGCTGATCAAAACTGGAATGGAAATATTAATGGAACGTCTGCATCCTATGATTTTACAAGTAACATAAGTTTCGCAAACAATGTAACTGGATTCGATCTCCCAACGCTCTATGGATATAAGTATGATGGAATCAATAGAATGACTTCAGCAGACGCAACAGTAGGAGACCTTCTAGACGCTGGAAACTTGGCTGAGAGTAATATGATTGGAGATGTAACATTGATGTATGATAGAATTGGTAACATTCAATCCTTACATAGAACTATGCGTAATATAGATGTCACTCCATTAGCTGATTATACGATGCTTCAACATTTTAATTACCTGTATGGCTCAAATAATAATCGATTGGTACAAGCAACAGGCGTTGCAGCGAGTGGAACAGCTTCTAGAAATTACACCTATGATAACAATGGAAATGTTTTAACGGATGATTCTAAAAATTTAATCGCAAGTGAATATTGTAGAGCGTCCTACCCTACTAAGCTTACAGTTGATCCTGATAACGACCCGCAAACATTGGACAATGAAACAATTTCATATTTGTACTCAACAAATGACCTTCGAGTCTATAAAAAAGATGAAGTATATAATTATAGTACAAGTGCCTATGAATCCCATGAAGATTACTATCTTATGGATGCAATGGGAAGAACAGTAGCCATATTTAAGAAAGGGTTTAACGGTGACGGATGGGAGTATTATGCTCACGGCGGCGAACGTGAAACTCGTATTCTTCCAACAGCGGTTCAAGTGCCTGGGCCGAACTCTACTTTAACGGATACTACTCAAATGCAAATAACGAAGGATCAGGCAACTTTCTATGTAAATGACCATTTGGGAAATACCCGAATTACGTATACACCAACAGATATTTATGGTACGGCAAATTTGGTTGTAGATGATCATTTTCACATGGGGTCATGGGATTTATGGATGCCGAATGAAGCAACGATTACGAATGTTGCTAATCAACTACAGATAGTAACCAATGCAAGTGCAAACTCCCCAATAATAAACAAAGTGCTTTCAAATACAGATTTACTTCAAGGACAAACTTATGTTCTTTCATTAAATGCAGATTTGGGTAATACTCCAAATGGAGTGACTTGCGAAATTATTAACGCTGGAGTTAGTGTAGAACTAATGCAAGGAGTGAATAGCATTCCCATTACAATTAACTACTCTAGTAGTTCAGTGAACCCCGTGGTCGTTTTTAAAGTTACTGGATACAATGGAGAAGCTGTTTCTTACACTTATACCTTGGACGATATTACTATTGGACAACAAACGGAAACTTATACGAAAAACACGATTAATTATGTTGCGGATTACTTCCCTTACGGAAAAGCGGTACGTGAGTTTGTGAATAGTGATCGAGAACGGTATATTTCTACTCAGCACGAAAGAGATGCTGAAACAGGATTTGATTATAGAGGAGCAAGATATTATGATAGTGATGTGGCTAGGTTTTTGAGTTTGGATCCTTTGGCTGCTGATTTTGTTAGTTGGAGTGATTATAACTATGTTATGGGAAATCCTTTAGCATTTATTGATCCAGATGGCAAAAGACCAATTAAACCAAGAACTTCTAGAATATGGTTCCCTAGAAGGCGTCGTGTTGAATTTGCTGGGGGAAGTGTTATTGAGACAACAACATTGGGTGACTTTTCTAGGGAGCGTGCAGAAGTAAGGGATATACTACGTAGACGCAAATATACAAACAACTTGACTCCTAAATCTATAGAGAATAGGTTAGACCGAATGGATAATGAAATCGGAATTAGATCGGAAACCAGGATGAAGCTAAAAAAATTAAAGGTAGGTGACCAATTGACAATTAGAAGAAGGTTTGAATTTGGAGAAGCAAGTACTAAAACAATAGCTATAAATTCGAGAAAAGATCTAAGGAAATATAGAAAAAAGATGTTCTCTGATAATACACAATTTAAGCAAACTAAGGGGGATGTAGTAGCTATCTCAATATCTCTTGATAGCAGAGCGGCTAAGAATGCAAATAAAAATATAGTGGTTGTAGACCGAACGGTGACAAAATCTTTAATACCTGGAAAGACTAGGTTCAAGAGAAGGGGAAGAATGAAAAATAGATTGCAATGACAAGAATAACTGTATTTATCATTTTGTTTACTTGTTTTGTCTTTGAACAATCCTACGGGCAAGAAGTTCTGTTTAGTAGTTCTTTAGAAAAGGCTCCATATTTTTTACTTTCAGAAAATGAAACAGGTAAACTCCGTAAAATTAAGCAAGGGAAGAAAAATCCTATTGAATTTAAAGAGGGAATAATAGTTTCACATAAGCTGAGCGTGTGTGGTAATTACTGTAAACCTGACAGGTATTATGTCCTTGAATTCAAAATGAAAAAGATAGATATTGAAATAGGAAGTAATTTTAACGTTTCAATTCAATCCGATAAGTTGGAAGATTATCAAGAAGAGTTTAACCAAGGCATAATTTATACGGTTCCATGTAAAGAAATTGGACGTACTTGGGAACAGTATTCTTGTAAATTTATTTCAAAACATAAGATTAGTCGAATTAATTTTGAAACCGAGAGTGAGTTAATGATAGATGAAATTCAATTACTTGATGTTTCTGATTCTATTCGTAATACAACTAACTATGTTGTTAATGGAGATTTTGAGTGGTTTTCTCGTCGTCCGAAGAAACTATATAATGGAACATATGGATTGTATGGCTGGAATCAATTTAAGAATGTTAAGTGTACAGAAACTAGAACAGAAATGCACGTTGATATTACCATTGATCAAGAGGGATTCGTTTCAAACGAATTCGTAGACTTAGGTACACCAGATTTTATTGTAGAGAATAATTCGGGCAATGTTGCAGGAAGGTTCAGGTGTGATGACTTTAAAGTGCCAAAAGGTAATGCTCCAGGTGAGTTTTTACAAACGCAATTCACTAAAAAATTCACAAAAAACAAAAAGTATCGAATATCTTTTTCATACAAATTAGATTCAACGTCTAAAATTGCTTCAAATGGATTGGGATTGAAAATTACGGATTGTTTATTTTCTCCTTTTGATAAAGAACTATTTGAGGAACACCTTTTTCATGAACCAACCTTCATGGTTTCAGATTCAATTTCCATAAATCGTGATTGGATTAATGTAGAGTTTGTCTATGAAGCTAAGGGAGGAGAAAACTATATTACGTTTGGTCCATTTTCTAAAACTGGAGTAATCAAAGATGAGTTTACGAAACTTGATGGAGTCAAGCGTTCTGAGAAGTTGGCGATTTATGTGATTGATAATGTTGTGGTTGAGGAGATTTAGGGTAATCAACTCCACATTCTAAGGTAAAAACAAGCAAAAACTGATTTGTTTTTGAAACCGCGTGATTATGTAGTTTGACATAAGTAGTACCTCTTTTCACAACATAAAAACTGGAGTTACTACAATTTTCCAAATTAGAAAGCTAAAGCCAGAACAATAAATATTCTCAGGAATCCAAAAAACAATTCAAAATTAAATGCTAAACTTAAAAAACATATCTTTTGATTATTTACCAAACAGAGAAGATCATCTGTCTTGGAGGGAATCTCAGATGGTGTTTTTTTGTTTATGTGGTTTCAGTAGAAATGAAATGGCTAATAGCTCTGGGTTGAGTACAGGGCAAACGCATTTAAACTTTCAGTAATAGCTCAAGATATTGATTATCCCACCCTGCCTTTTTTCGTTTGGATTTGATTCCCATCTTGCAAGATTTCTCTTTCTTAGCTAGATTAAGTGCTATTTTGTTTATTAATGAAAAATTTTGTGAGGCGTTGCCTTTTCTTTTTCTATTAAGATCTTCGTTGAAAGCGACATCTAATGACCAATGTAATTTATTCTCAATAGCCCAATGGTTTCTAATAACATATTGCAATTTTTCAGCACTTTCGTTAAGAGATGTGATATAATTTCTAGTGGCGGTTTCAGTCTTGCCAGTAGCTTTAAGCTCTCGAATACTTTCTATTCTTACAACAGCCTTTAGGTTTTTCCATTTTTGTGGATTTTCCATATGTATAAAGTCATTTATAACGGCGCAAGTTCTTGTTTCAATTCTTCCATGTCCATAATCAACGTCAACTGATGCACCTCTAATTTTATTGAATCTAAATTCATCCTCTATGTTCTCTAACAGCTCTGGTTGATTGCCCTTTACAGCTAAAACATAATTTGCTTGAGCATCAATTATTTTTTGTGCAATTTCAGTTTGACACCCCATTGCATCAATAGTTACCGTAGTTCCCTCTAGTGCCAAAGCTTCTATTAAATTGGGAATTGCCGTTATTTCATTTGACTTTTCTCGAACCTATTGTTGGCCCAAAACCAAATTACTTTCACAAGCCCAAGCACTTACCATGTGAATAGGAGAAACCCCATTAACTTTTGCCCCTCTAATAGTTTTACCATCAATAGCTACAACCTCTCCCTGCATTAAATTTGAAAGTGACGCAACCCATTCACCAAAACAACGCTCAAAGTTTACTGGACATAAATTACTGAAGACACGATTAAAAGTATCGTGAGAAGGAATCCCGTTTGGTAAAGATAAGAAGCCCTTTAACCAATCATATTTCACTTTTCCATAATCTTCTATTTCATCCCAAGCCTCAGCTCAACAAATAACACCGCAAACTGATATTGCGACAATATCCAACAAAAGATGTTTTTTACATTTATCACGTCTTGGATCTTCTAAATCTTCAAAAAAATCCAACAAATTACCTTTCTCTTTCAAAACTATATAATTAATTGATTGATTACCAGTTAAATATAAGGTTTCTTTACTGATTTAATGAATATTAATCGATTGATTTTTAGGTATTTATCAACAGTCAACTTGTTCGTAAAGTGCTATTGTTTTTAAATGCGTTTGCCCTGGGGTTGAGTATTAGAACTGTTGAAGGGCATTTGAAAACCATTAAAGAAAAGTGGAAAGTTTCGAGTAATTATTCAATAATTCTAGAGGCAATTAAAAGAGGAAACATTGATCAGTTTTTGGCATTTCATGGCTCAAAAGTACAACACACCAATAGGGTTCTTTCTCGCAGACAAGTTCATGTTCTGAAATATTTATTTAAAGGATATAGTCATCATGAAATAGCTGTTAAATTGGGACTTGCTGACCGCACAGTTCAGGCGCACGTTTCAGTTATTAAAGAGAAGTTTAACTTGAAATCTGAAGCTGAGATTGTTTATATGACAATCATCAGTGGTTATCTAGTTGTTCGAAAAATGCTTCCTATGCAATATCAGCTGTACTTTGTTGAACCTGTTTTTGAAATGAAAGAGAATTATACTCAGAAGTATTTTGTGACGGATGGTGTAGTAAGTATGCTTTTGTGATTTTACAATTTCTTTCCGAATTATTTTTTCTTCATTTTTTGAGAACACTCTTATCGAAAATATTGAAGAATTCAAGAAAGGGATAATCGGGAGGGATTGATCTAAACTTAAATAATTATTTAACACATATACCAAAGGTAAAACAGCAATATTGTTTGAATAAAAATTGAAATCCATTCAATTTAACGTTAAATTTGACCTTCTTCGAAGGGGATTGAGTACAGTTGAATCACATTGAAGTTCAAAATTATTTTTCAGCACTAAATTACCCGCTAAAAATAATTTCATCCAGTGTTTATAGGGGATGTAGCGTAATAATTTTCTTCTTCGAGAAACCAATATTTACAGCCCCGCTCGGTGCGTAGTTTCAAAACGTAAGTTGTAATGAATTGCTAAACATGAAAACAATAATAAATAAGGGAGCAATAATTACGGCTGATTTTAATTCAACAAAGAAAATTCATTCAAGCGAGGATTATTTTGTTTGTGACTGTCAATATTGTAGAAATTTTCACGAAGCCATAGAAGAACATATTCCCAATGATCTAAGTGAACTATTGGAAAATCTTGGGATCGACATATTGAAACCGAGCGAAGCTGTTGAATATGGTATGATTGGTAACACAGTCCATTATATTGTTGATTATCATTTTATTGGTAGAATTGATGACACAAATTATCCTGAAGCCGAATTAGATACAGAAATCACCGATCATAGATTCTATCCAAATGATAGATCACTTTCTTCAAAATTATTTGATTCTTTTGACATTGTAGCATTACGTATTAACCTATTGCTTCCATGGAAATTGAATGAAAAATATGAAGGATGAAATATCATTAAGACTAGCTATGAGATGATACGTGATTATACTTGTAAAGATCACTTATACTTTAGATTCCTATTCCTATGATTGACGCTCACTGCTCCAGTACAATCACCAATTTATACATTGGCTAGATAATCTGCTGGATAACATCAGTTTTAAGTCGACTTTGTTCTTCTTGTTTTTTGGTCGTTTAAATATCTTATTGTATATTGTACAATAAGAATTGATTCACCTAACACTACTATCAATATGAAATTAACACTTACGCTTTTAATTACAGCTACAACCTGGCTTTCAGCCCTTAGTCAAAACATCCCGATCGATTTCGAAGCCACTGGAAATGGAGCTTTGTGGACCTGGACTGTTTTTGAGAATACATCGAATCCACCAGTAGAGATAATAGCAAATCCAGACCCAACAGGAGCAAACACTTCTTGTACCGTGGCAAAATTTACAGCTTTACAAACTGGAAATCCTTGGGCGGGATGTGAAAGCCAACATGGAGCTGATCTTGGATCATTTACCTTGAGCGCTGCGAACAGCACTGTAACTATAATGGTTTGGAAGCCCATTATCAGTGATGTTGGAATAAAATTAGTTACTCCATCTGGCGGTGCTTTGCCGGAGCTTAAGGTTCCAAATACTTTGATCAATCAATGGGAAGAAATCACTTTTGATTTTTCTTGGTACATAGGACAAGCCGTATATGCGACACAATCGGTAGATCAAATCGTTATTTTCCCAGATTTCGACTTGGGTGGAAGAACGCAAGACAACATTTGTTATTTTGACCATGCTTATGGATCTGGATTTCCAATTGTGCCTTGTTGCTCAGCTGTTAGTGAAATGCCATCTCCAGACGTGGCAAGTTTAGCTGATGTCAATGATACTTGTGAGGTTGCAACTCTAGTCGCTCCTACAGCAACTGATAGTTGCGGTTTGATTATAGTCGGAGTAAGCGATGCTGTACTTCCGATCACAACGGTAGGAACAACAGTAGTTACATGGACGTATGCTGGTCCGAATGGAAATGATGCTACTCAAACACAAAACATTGTCATTGTATGTGGCGTTGGAATCAACGATATTGACTCGCCAATTGTATCTGTTTATCCGAACCCTTCGCAAGATGTGATTACGTTCTCAATGGCCGAAACAATTAAAGGTCAAATTATGGTTACCGATCTTGTCGGAAGAGAATTGATGCTTCAATCGTTTAATTCAAATGAGGTTGTTTTGAATCTTACGCAACTTTCGAACACAGGAACTTATTTCGCAACAATTATAGATTCAAAAGGAGTTGTTTTAGGTGTACAAAAATTCATCTATAACTAAGATTTTTGTCCTGCTGACTGATTTTAATTGGTAGGGCAATTGGTTTAGTTTATTTCAGGAAGCCGCATTTGAGTTTATTCTCAAGTGCGGTTTTTTTTTGTAATGGGTGAGGAGAGTAATATTTTGAAAACCTTAAGTTTAAACCTCATTACGAATAAATATTCAATTTATATTGCCTTCGATTTGAAGAAGGGATCCCGATAAAGTCCTTGTCTAGAACAGCCTAGAACCGCACAATCTTAATATTGTCAATATAAATAACGGCAGAAGTTTTACCCTCGTCCAAAACTGCTTGAAAAGAATGTTCAAAATCAGAACCTTGAGGAGAACCTGAAACAATTGTTTCCAAGTCAATATAGATCTTTCTCCAGGCTGCATCTTCAGGGCTTTGCTCGTTCACACGCACGTTTGGGTTTTCTGTAACTCCGCCACCATTTATGGCAAGAACTCCAGTGAGAACATCTTCAGTACAATAAATATCCATTTCTAAATACACATCAGTACCTAATTGTGGGAGGCTTCCTCCAATAGTTGTAGCCGAAGTCCAAATACTATTCGCAGTCGTTAATTCAACTTTTCCAAATTGATTGCCATTGAACCATTCAATAATATTGGAATCACTTGAACTAACCATCATTTGAGGATTGCCCGTAAGAGGAATATTTCCTTCAAAATCAAGGATTGTTAAAATTGTATTCGATTTGCATCTCGTAACTGGCTGTATTTCTGTCGTTTGATTCTTTACCAATTCAACATCAATTTCATACGATTCAACGAAAGGATAGATTTTTTTAGTAGAAGAAATGCCATTGTTCAGTATTGTTGGGTACAGTGTAATCTTCTTAGAACCCTCTTCAAGAATTGGAATTTTAAAAGGCATTTCAAATATTCCTATGAAATTATCATCCACATAAACCGAAGCGTTTGTAAATGCGTGCGTTAATTCTCCGACATAAATTCCAGATGGATTGTTTTCCAACTCCCAGGCTGAAACCTCTATCCAGGCAGGATCGTTGTTGTTTTTCACACAAGAATTTTGTGATAAGACGAGGATTATTAGAGTTGTGAAGACAGCGAAACGCTTAAGCATAAGATTGTAGTTTGAACTAAAACTAATCTATTTAGAAGTAGCTGATTTTTTTTTATAGAATAATAACAATAACACCGGAAGCACGGTCAAATCTGCTATTAATGCCACAACCAACACCACCGTTAACAGAAATCCCAAATAAAACGTTCCCATGAAACACGAGAATACCATTAAAAAGAAGCCAGCGCACAAGATCAGCGTCGTCAAAATCATTGCCTTCCCAGTTGTGATATAAGCCCGTTGAAGTGCATAGATCACACTTTTACCTTTCGAAAGCTCGTGTCTGAACTTCCCAAGAAGGTGAATCGTATCATCGACGACAATCCCAAAGGCGATACTGAAAATGATAGCAGTCGAAAGCTTGATGTTGATTCCTAAGAATCCCATCA
>JAWUWJ010000133.1:0-12220 GCA_034111925.1 Crocinitomicaceae bacterium | reverse complement strand
TTTTCATCTAAGTCTTTAATTCCAAGATTCGGATTGTAACGAACGTAGTACATGAATTTGTATGTTTCCGTTGTATCACCAGTTGCACCAACAGCAAACACTTTAAAGAACATCTTTGTCCCCAAAGGATATTCAGGAAGTGGAGCGTCAGACATCCAAGTGCTGTCTTGTGTATTCGTCATTGAAATCACATTTCCAAAAGTCGGATTGTCCATCGACCATTCAAGATAAACATCCGAAAGAGTATTGTCATAAGAAATCACCGATGTTACATACTGATCAACAGCTTCCAAAGGAACAAGTAATGATGGAGGCGTCGTTATTTCTGTCGTTAATACAGCAGGGTAGTCAATTCTATCTTTTAAAGAATATTCCCACATTCCACGGCCCCAAGTTGCCGCTCTCAGTGTATTTGATCCATAACAAACTTCGAGTTCCCGAACCGTTACATTTGGCAATGCCGGGTTGTAAAGTGTCCAAGACGTACCGCCTTTTGGCATAACATAAACGCCAATTTCTCCACCAACGTAGATGTAAGAATCGGAAGAATGATCCATTACGATTGAACGAATCGGCATATCATTTAAGTTGTACGTGATATTGTTCCATGTTGCTCCGCCATCGTAAGAGATGAAAACCTTGTTTCCGTTGTCCTGGTATTGATTGTAAACAACCATGATCGTGCTGTCGTCTTTAGGGTCAAATGCGATGTCTTTTACCGATGTTGTCGGCAAAGTTCCTTTAATATTCGTAAAAGTCATTCCTCCATCCCATGACTTTTCAATTTTGTCACTTCTAGAAATAACAATGATGTTCGAATTATTTTCAGCAATTGCCGCTTCGTCTGCATTTCCATCACCTGTGAATGTTGTCGCTGTTCCAAGCTCTGTCCAAGTCGTTGCAAAATCTTCCGATTTCCAGACCTCTCCACTGAAATGATATACTGCAAATTGATCATTTGGATCGTAAGCCAATGGCGCAACCCAATCCGCCTCTCCAGAACCTGATTCACCCGATGGTGCAACTCCATCTTGCGAAATCCCTCCATTCATCGTTCTTCTTCTTGTGCCGTATTGTACACTTCCGATCATGAAATCTGGATTCAAAGGATGGATTATCGCCTCCATTCCATCTGCACCGTAGAATTCTATCCAACCGCTTTCATTTGTGAAGCTGGTTCCGTTGTCCTGAGAACCAATCATCGTTGTGTAATGATTTGATTGGCTTACTCCTAGTGTATAGTTTTCGCGAATGGATGTTCCTTGATTTAAAATGCTCCACGTCACTCCGAAATCATCACTTTTACACAAGAAACCATCTGTTCCTAAGTAAAAAGTTCCATTTACTGATTTTCCAACGCGCGGATCGGCATGCACATAGGTATCCGTTTGAAAGAAATTTTCATGTAGCGTGCCTGAACCATTCAATGCATTTCCTAAATACCACGAAGACGACTGTGAAAAAGAAGCACCGCTATTGCTTGATACAAAAGGGTCAATTCCTCCGATGATCATATACGAAGTATCCGCATCGTTCACCATAAAGACACCTCGTCCTTCCGCTGGATCTGAAACGAAAGCGAATGTTCCTCCCATATCCAATGATTTCCAAATTCCATTTGATGAACCAAAGAACAAACAATCTGGACAATCGGCGCTAACGTAAATTCGTGCCGCAGAATTGCTGTTTCCGACAGCTTGAGCTGACAGTGCCCATGTTAATCCTGCATCATTTGAAACATAAACATAATCACGGTTTCCATTGCTGTTTCTTGTGTCGTAAGCATAGACAACATTTGGGTCTGTTGGGTGAAATTGAATATTGTCGATTTGCGCTCCAGAAATAGACAATGTCCAAGTCGCCAAACCATCATCCGATCGGTAAACGCCTTCATTTGTCCCTACAAATACTACATTATTGATCGTTGGATGGTATTCCAATTCATACACTCTAAAATTCGACCCAAGTCCTCCTAACCCTAAATTGATTGGGTTGAAAGCCGTGACTGCCCAGCTGTCTCCTGCATCATTTGATCTATATACACCATGTGAATATTGATTCGCAGAATTCTGAACGTTTATTAGAACTTCTGAATTATCCGTTGGGCGAGCCGTTAAAGCGTTAACCCCAGTCGCAAATAGATCATCCGTTAAACCTGGAGACCAAGTTGATCCACCATCTAACGTTTTCCAAAACCCACCACTTCGCGACCCTAAGTAAATACGATCGGTATTGTTTGGATCAACGTAAACATCTTCAACGCGTCCAAGTCCAGCGCTGTAGTGACCTGTTAGACTATCAATCGTATACGGTCCCAGCTCATTCCATCCATTTGGAAATAAATTCTCTGGGGTTGGATTGTCATTCAAAAAACCTTGGTAGGCTTTGCTGACAAAATAGGGATCAATGTTACTTCGATCTCCTGATGGCGCAAATTTAGATTCGTTTAAATCCCTCCAACGCATATAGCCTTTCCAACCTGAACCCTTAACATCTTTATCGCGCGTTTCAAAATACGCCTCTGCAGCATCGCACACTTCGTAAAAGTTGACTGAAGGATCATACATCATGCTCTTCCAATCCTGTGCGTTTGCGCTTTGAATGCAAATCAATACTCCAAAAGTGAGGAGTGCTTTGTTTAAAATTCTAATCATCGTTTTATTTTTTCAATAAGATTAAGGCAAGAATATTGGCTCCTTTATTACAATCGGGTCAACGAGAAACTTGAAGGCTTTTTCACCTTCATGATAATAGACCGCCGTTTTGGTGTCTGACAACAATGGATCGGGCTCTATCAGCTTTCGTCCTTTTCGAAGGTTTAGGATGAGAGTAAGGCCTTCAACATTAATCGGATACATGGAGCCTTTGTACTCGAGACTATCCATAGACTTGGACTCTAAATTAAGTGATTCAACTTCAATGGACAGCACCACCTTGTTTTCTCCCTCTTCTGTTCCAGAAACGTATTCCTGCAAAAAGGCTGATTTTGCTTTATAGTCATCGGTTGTCCAAGAAATTTCTTTTTGCGACCCGCAAGAAGTTAAAGCCAAGACAAGGATGGACAAGATAGGGTAAACTATTTTTTGAAGAGGGCTCATAAGTTCAGTTAAGAACTGCAATATACGAATAGGAGTTCTAAAGAATGGTGTTAAAACCCAGACAAAGGGAAATCCTATTCCTTCACTTTCTTGTAGTCAACAGATTTCGTGGATAAAAAAAAGGGACTCTTTCGAGTCCCTTGCAGATTTTTAGTTTGTTGTTATTGGAGCAAATGCTTTAGTTATTATCATCGGATACCTTGTTCCGAATTCGATAATACACCACTCCCGAAATCTTCTGATTTCTTCTACGTCTGAAAGCATTTTTAATGACTTATACAGTTCCTTTTGAAACAACTGTGCATCAAAGCTTACTCCGCGAAGAATCTTTTTAGTGAATTCTAACATTTTGAATGGTTTGTTCTTCAATGTAACGATTATTCTTCTAAAAAATTATATTTCATTCTGTTAAAAAAAGAAAATATGGAGCAAACCCTCTGAATATCAGGAATCTTTTTTAAAAATAAATTTCAGGAATCCGAATTACCAAAACAACATTGTTAATCGATATGCTGCTCAATTACATGATAGATCTCTTCAGTAACAGCGTCACGAATGTAAATCAACAAATGCGCGTTATCTGCTGCGTATTCCAAAGGAAGTTCATAAACATAATTGAAGTAATACTTCTCATTCGTTGCATCCTTATGAATGGAGTCCAATTCTTGTCCAAACGTTTTGTTGTCAAGTGTTCCTCTAAGAATGTCATGGTGCACGTAATTAGGATCTGTTGAATTATCATTCAATTTTTGAGGAGCAAGTAGTGAATCTTCGTGCAATTGAACAACAATTCTCAATTCGTTTGTAACATCTCCAATATTGTCTGCTTCTACGTGTAAAAACACGCCTCGAGTTGAAGGGAAATAATTTAACTGAGCTTGAAGATTTACCTTCAAATCATTGGTCGACAAAAGAGTTGTTGTTGAATTATCCCACACTTGTGGACCTTGCGTAGGAGTTCCAGTCTCATCCGAATTTCTGCTTATTGTTCCCCAAGGATTTCCTAAAAAATCCGATCCTATCCAGTCGTTTCCGAAGTAGTTTCCCAATTCATCCGTTGTCGAATTATAGAATACAGTATTGTATCCTGCAGCCGGGTTCAATGTTTGAAGCGTTCCTGTTCCATTCGGTCCTGCATGAACAGATGAAACAAATACACGGCCAGAATTCGCATCTGAGATAAATTTAGCCTCTTCAGCTGCCGCTGGACAGTAATTACACGTGTGTCCAGTAAAGTCTTCAATTAAGACATTGCGATCAACATTTGTGTTTGCCGTAAAAAGAGTATAATAGTTTGCATAATAGTGCGCTGAATCACCATGAGGGTATAATGGCCCTGGAAAAACAGGTTCGATTTCAACTGACGGCACAGAATTTTCAACCTTATCACATGATGTAAGAACAACAAGCGATGCTAAAACAAAATATAATAAGCTTTTCATTAGTCGATGTGTTTTTCAATTACGTGGTAAATCTCTTCGGTCACTGCATCACGAATGTAAATCAACAAATGCGCGTTATCTGCTGCGTATTCTAACGGAAGTTCATACACATAGTTGAAGTAATACTTCCCGTTCGTTGCATCCAAATGAGCAGTGTCCAATTCTTGACCAAACGTTTTGTCGTCAATGGTTGCTCTAAGAATGTCATGGTGAACGTAAACAAGATTTTGTGAATTGTCAACCAGCTTTTGAGGGGCAATCAATGAATCCTGGTGCAATTGAACAACAATTCTCAACTCGTTCGCAACAGCCCCGATATTATCTGCTTCTACATGTAAAATCACACCTCTTGTAGATGGGTAATAATTTAACTGAGCTTGAAGGTTTACTTTCAAATCATTGGCCGTTAAAAGTGCAACTGCATTAGGGTCCCAAGTTTGTGGGCCTTGCATTGGTGTTCCATTCTCAGCTCCGTTTCTACTTATTGTTCCAAAAGGGTTACCAGTAAACAACGAACCTGCCCATAAATTCCCGAAGTAGTTACCCAATTCATCTGTTGTTGGATTATAGAAAATAGTATTGTATCCTGCTCCTGGATTCAATACTTGAAGTGTTCCTGTTCCATTCGGTCCAGCATGAACGGCTGAAACAAATACACGACCAGGGTTCTCATTTTTAATATCGTCCGCTTCTTCAGCCGCTGCTGGACAGAAGTTACATGTATGACCTGTAAAATCTTCAATTAAAACATTACGATCCACATTTGCATTCGCACCAAAAGCAGTGTAAACGTTCGTGTAATAGTGCAACGAATCTCCGTTCGGATAAAGACCCCAATTTGCCACTGGCTCTGCCGGAGGATATGGGTTCTCTACTTTATCACATGAAGTCAATGCTCCAAGTACAATTGCTGTTATAAATAATACCTTCTTCATAGTTTTATTTTTTAGAAACTTTGAGTAAACCCTACCGTTAATCCATTTGATGCTGGTACAAAGCGACAAACACCACCTACACAAAACAATCCTGCACGCTGTCTACCGTAACCGAATGAAATTCTCGTTGCATCCTTAATGTATCCAAATGATCCATAGAAGTAATGCAATCGAAGTGCTTCGTCTGGATTCCCATAATTGTATTGATCCATAATACTAAAGAACCAATTCGGAGAAACATTATACTCAACTAACACTGTCGCCCAATTGCCATTATCGTTCGTAACTCTTTCGCCCGAATATTTATCTTCTACTTTATTTAAGAACAATCCTTGCAACTCAGCTCTCAACGAATGTTTCTTGTTGATTTTGTATCCAGCTTCAATAACTCCAATGTTTGATTTAATCAAACCGGTAGCATTCCCCGTTACCTTAGCAACGTCATTATTCAATACAAGGTTGAAATAACTCAACTTTAAATTGAATTTCTTATTGAATTTTTTTGTGATGTTGAAGTTGATATCTTGCCAGTATACACTATCGCTGATATCAAACACGCCAGTTGAGTATGCAATTCCTGTTGAATCCAATGCATTTACTCCAGAAACATCTCTGTTTGGGCCGTAAGCCGTTGAGAAATTCAAGTTCAATGAAGTCCCATATTTCCCCCCTAATTTTGACCCTCTTTTAATCGTATAAAGAATCTCTCCTTGGAAGGCAATCTCTCCAACTGGTTGTGTAGCGTATGGATATAATGAAGCAACAAGATTATAAGTGTGTACTTTATTCATCGATGGAAGGTAGTTGACGAATAAATCTTGCAATGACGATGTTCTATCTGAACGGTAACTCATGTTATCCACAGATTTCGCAGAAAGTAGAATTCCAAGTCCTTTTCTTGAATAACCGAAGTTAATCAAAGCAGCATGGCCGTAGTTGTAATTGTAATTGTTATCCGACGATGGATCTTGTTCCTTGATAATGTATTCGCCATCTAAAGTATATTTACCATACCTCAATTTCAATCTACCACCGTAAGCACCAACGTTTTCAGGAAGAATCAAATCTTCTCTATCGTCTTCTTGGTATTTACTCATGAATGACCCTCCAAGAGTCACTTTCAATTTCTTAGTCTTAAACTTTTCAAAAGCTGAGTTAAAATTGATTTCTCCATCGAAACCTCTTGTGATCCCATCAGAGTGGACAATTTGTCCTTGTTGGAACGACAAACGTTGTTTACCATAGACGCCTTTGATTTTCACTCCATCCATTGGGCGAACGATAACACGTCCTCCGTCCATTAAGTTGTCATAACCCAATTGTCTATCCTCGTAAGCTCTAAAGATCATTCCAGATCCAAATTGCTCATAAAAAGAACCTACAGTAATGTCAACAAAATCGTTTTCATATCCAAGGTAACGCATTCCGATTCCAGTTCCATCGAAACGGTTTGGATATCCTTGAATTCTCGGTAAATACGATTCAAGACGCATTCCTGCCTTGAAGTTTCCGTTGGTATAAAACACATTGATGTATGAGTTCAACAAACCTTTAGTAGGTGGTTGATCTGCATCAATTAAGGTGTCTTCATTTAAATACTGGAACGTACTTTCCATGTTTCCAGTGATCGATCCCCCTTTGTTAGTCTGTTGAGCATTTCCCACAAAAGAGAACACCACAGCAAAAGCGCAAATAGCAATTTTTTTCATCAAGTATAGCAATTTATGTTTTCAGAGATTGGTTACTCTTCAGAAGCCTTTTTGTTATCGGCCTTATCCGCATTTTTTTCTGTCAAGTCTAAGATCGCTTGGTACAATTTCTCTTCATCTCCAGGATAAAAACCTGAGTGAGAATAAACGATTGTTCCATCCGTATCCAATAAGAATGTGTGAGGTGGGTTGTTTACACCCATAGCTCTTTTGAAATCTCCATTTGGATCCATCAATACTGTATAGTCCCATCCTCTTCCGTTAACATACATCGGAACTTTATTCTTTGTTCTTTCATCATCAATAGAAACGGCTACCAAATTAACACCAGTTTCATCTTGCCAGTCAATGTATAATTCATGGATTGTATTCAACTCTTTCTTACAAGGAGAACACCAAATTGCCCAAAAGCTAATAACTACAGGTCCATCGAATCCAAGTTCAGCAGTATTCACTTCATTCCCTTCCATGTCCATCAGTTTAACTGATGCCACTTTCTTTCCAGAAGTCAGACCGTGATCGTCACCTTCTTGTGCGTTTGACATCATGGCGATAGATACACCAACGAACAGTAATAATAATTTTTTCATTTTTAATTGATTTAGATTTTCACTTGCAGGTTTTCAAAAATCTTGCCGTAAATCAAATGTAAGGTATTTTTAGGGTATGTCGTCCCAGAACATAAAGAAAACTCTTGGATTCCTAATTCTAAATTTTCACCATTCACTATTCTAAGATTCAACCAAACACTGTAATTTAGGATTACAATACTTCTATTCCTTTTTTAAGCACTTTTGGCGCAATACTTGTTTGAAGCTTGAATCATATAGTGATAATCGCTATATTTGTTTAGAACGAAAAAGAAATCGAATGAAAAAAACATTACTCTCTATATTTGCCATTGTCGGATTTTCAGCCTTAGCTACTGCTCAAGTTGAAATGTATGTTGATGGTGGAACAACGGATTACGCTGGTGGCGGAGTCTATACTCATTACGCAACAGGAGATACTGAACAAATTCTTGAAATCCATGTTGAGAATCACTCTGGTAGTGATAAAGACTGGTTCGCTTCAAGAACTAGAATTAATAGACCGCTTTCATGGACTGACTTTTTATGTTGGGGGCATGAGTCTAACACATTCGGTGGATTATGTATTGATGGATTAACTATGGATTCTGATCCGTGGAGTATGCAGTCAAATCAAGCGGTAACAGTTTCGGATGGTGAGTACGGATTTATTTCAGCTCACGTTTTCCCTAGCTTTAGCGATCCTACTGCAGTTACATACAGATATTACGTTGGAGATTCTTTGAATCCATACACAGACTCAATGGATGTAGTAGTTATTTTAACTCCTCTTTCAATTGAAGACATTGCTCCTTCATTATCAGTTAATGTTGCTCCAAACCCTGCAACTGATTACGTTAAAGTAACAGCAGATGGTGTTAACGATGCAACTGTAAGAATTATGGATGTTCTTGGTAACTTAATCTTAACTAAGGAAATTAAAGGTTCTAAAACATTCGATGTTTCTGAATACAGAAACGGAATCTACTTCATAATTGTAGAATCAAATGGTGTAAAAACTGTAAATCGAAAAGTGATCATTCGTCACTAGTCGATCTCAAAATATTGAACCCGTCTTGGCTTAGCTAAGACGGGTTTTTTGTGCTTTCAACTTTTTAGGCAAAAGCACAAACAATGTTTGATTGCTAAACACCAAAAAAACACCAACCTCCATTTAAACAGGCAGTTACACGGATTTATAATTGTATTCCCATCTGTTTTCTTACTTGGAAAGCACGTAATAATCCGTACGGCATTGACTTCGCTTATACGTACATTGAAGAATAATATTAAAGAACTCTAATACCATGAAAACATTAATTCTCTCTAGCCTCATCGTCCTGTCGGCATTTATTTCAAATGCTCAGTCCCCCGTTATTCTATTCGGAGACACTTTGGTATCAACAATTTACATAGGCACGGTTCCAACAGCAAATTTACACACGTATGATTTCAGAGGTGAAATCATCCAGACAACGCCAGCGGGAGGTACTGAAATGGTCAACGAACTATTTATTGAAAATCAAACCGGTGATTCATTGTTCTTGATCGTTTCCAGAAGAAGAATTGGCGTTGATACTTCTTGGGTTGATTTTCTTTGTTGGGGACATGAAACAGCACCGTTTGGTGGACAATGTATCGATGCAGTTACAATGGACTCCGCTTTATGGACTGGAGCTTGTAATTCTCAATACATTGTAAAACTTGCAGATGGAGAACATGGTGAAGTAAGTTCTCATATCTTCCCAAATCTAAATCAATCAGGTTGTGGTACATATCGTTATTATGTAGGAGATTGTAATAATCCATATTTAGACTCTGTGGACATCAGCGTATGTTATACCCTAGGAATTAATGAACTCGACAACTCAGAATTGTCTATCTCAGTTTCACCAAATCCGGCGAACAATGTATTCCAGATTAGCACCGAATCAAGTGAAATCATGAACTACAGCGTAGTTAACGCGATTGGCCAAACAGTAAACTCAGGCGTTTTCACAAAAAACCATACTGTTGAAGCTTCTCAATTTGAAGGAGGCCTCTATTTTGTTACTGTTACTGATGAATCGGGCAGAACGAAAACGAATCGTATAGTCGTAAATCATTAATTATAAAAGAACTCTAACCCAATAAACATTTCGACTATGCTCAACACAAGAAAATTAATTCTCTCTAGCTTCATTGTCTTGTCTGCATTTATTTCTAATGCACAAGACCCTACTATTACACTAGACAATAGTACGATAGGAACTCTATATATCGGAACGGTTCCTTTACCAGATTTGTTTACGCACAATTTTTCGAACGAAGTGATCGAAACAACTCCGACGGGAGAAGCTGAAATGATCAATGAGTTACACTTCACAAATGAAACAAGCGATTCAGTTTTTTGGATCGTTTCAAGAAGAAGAATTAGTGTTGATACAAGTTGGAACGACTTCCTTTGTTGGGGACATGAATCAGATCCTTTTGGTGGTCAATGCATTGATGGTGAAGATATGGACTCGTCCATTTGGGAAGGCCCTTGCTTAGAATCGTATATAGTTGGATTAGCCGCAGGTGAATACGGTAAGGTCAGTTCACATATCTTTCCAAATCTAAATCAATCTGGATGCGGAACATACCGTTATTACGTAGGAGATTGTAACGACCCATTTTCGGACTCCGTAGATGTCAGCGTTTGCTTCTCAGTTGGTATTGATGAACTCGATGGCTCAGAGTTATCTGTCAAAATTGCACCAAATCCAGCGAACGGTATTTTCCAGATTAGCACCGAGTCAAGTGAAATCATGAACTACAGGGTTGTTAACGCAATTGGCCAAACAGTAAACTCAGGCGTTTTTACAAAAATCCATACTGTTGAAGCTTCTCAATTCGAAGGAGGCCTCTATTTCGTTACTGTTACTGATGAATCGGGCAGAACGAAAACGAACCGTATAGTCGTAAATCATTAATTATGAAACGATCCGTCTTACTTTTCTCACTGCTGCTTTCAGCGGGGATATCATTTTCACAATCAGCAGAAATCTATGTTGATCAGCTTAGCAATTGCGTTTACACAGGTCAAGTGAACTCAATAGACTTCCCAACCCATGATTTTTCAGGTGAAGTAATAGAAGTATCTTATACCGGCCCATCGAACGCAAATCTTGAATTAACCTTCACCAATATTTCCAATTCAACTATTAATTGGCTGGTCTCAAGGCGTAGAATTAGCGTTGATCCTACATGGACTGACTTTATAATTTGGGCCCATGAAGATAATCAATTTGGAGGTCTTGGTGTTGACGTTGCCTTTATGGATACCAATATTTGGACAGCACCAGATATTATATCATTTACTGTAACTGCAGAGCCAGGTGAATCTGCCTTGGCTGTTCCTCATATTATACCTGATTTGACAGCAACAGGGTGTGGCACATACCGTTATTATGTTGGGACAGCATTGGATCCATTTCAAGATTCTGTAGACGTTCAAGTTTGTCATTCTTTAGGATTAGAAGAAGGAACTGGATTCGAATTGAGTATTGCACCGAACCCTACAAATGATCATTTCGAAATTAGCACTGAATCAGGTGAAATAATGAATTACAGCGTGGTTAACGCGATTGGCCAAACAGTAAACTCAGGGGTCTTTACAAAAAATCATACTGTTGAAGCTTCTCAATTTGAAGGAGGTCTCTATTTCGTTACTGTTACTGATGAATCGGGTAGAACGAAAACGAATCGTATAGTCGTAAATCATTAATTATGAAACGATCCGTCTTACTTTTCTCACTGCTGCTTTCAGCGGGGATATCATTTTCGCAATCAGCAGAAATCTATGTTGATCAGCTTAGCAATTGCGTTTACACAGGTCAAGTGAACTCAATTGACTTCCTCACCCATGATTTTTCAGGTGAAGTAATAGAAGTGTCTTATACCGGCCCATCGAACGCAATTCTTGAATTAACTTTCACCAATATTTCCAATTCAACTATTAATTGGCTGATCTCAAGGCGCAGAATTAGCGTTTATCCAATATGGACTGACTTTATAAGTTGGGGCCATGAAGATAATCAATTTGGAGGTCTTGGTGTTGACCCTGCCTCTATGGATACAGATCTTTGGACAGCACCAGATAATACATCATTTATCGTAACTGCAGAACCAGGTGAATCTGCCTTGGCCTTTCCTCGTATCACACCTGATTTAACGGCAATAGGATGCGGAACTTATCGCTATTATGTTGGTACAGCGTTGGATCCATTTCAAGATTCTGTTGACATTCAGGTTTGTCATTCATTGGGAATCAACGAAGGGTCTGGGTTCGAAATGATTCTAGCACCGAATCCTGCGAATGATCATTTCGAAATTTCAAGTGAATCATCTTTTGAATTGAACTATTCAATTGCCAATTCATTAGGTCAAGTAATCGATTCAGGAGCATTCATCAATAAGCGTATTGTGGAAACAAGTGGGTTTGAC
>JAWUWJ010000132.1:0-13803 GCA_034111925.1 Crocinitomicaceae bacterium | reverse complement strand
TGTGTGAATTGCAGGCCAACCGAAAACAGCTTTCACCATTCCTTTGTCTGTATGAATATTTACGCGTTTAGAAGGTGCAATCATGTGATCTGAACCACCATTTCTTCTTAAATAAATGAATCCTTCCTTTGTAATGTAATTCACAAACCAAGAGATTTCATCCGCGTGTGCTTCAATTACAACTTTGTACTTCGCCTTCGGATTGATTACTCCTACAACGGTTCCGTAATTGTCAGTGAAGTATTCATCGATATATGGATTGATATAATCCAACCACATTTTTTGCCCTTCTAGCTCAAAACCAGTTGGTGACGTATTGTTTAAATACTTTTCAAGAAATTTTTGCGATTTTGAATTGATGATCTTCTTCATGACGGTTTGTTAGATTTGAGTCACAAAGCAACATAATTTTTTCCGAATAGAAAACCTATTGTGATGAATGGAACTATCGAAGCAAAGTGATATTCCCTTTTACGATAGCTTCATCTCCCCCTACGCAAGTAACGTCAAGGTAGTAATCGTACACATCTGGATCAAGTGCCTTCCCTCTGAAAGTACCGTCCCAACCGTCTGATCTATTAAACGATTCGAAAACCATTTCTCCCCATCGGTCGTAAATTCGGAAAACCATCTCTTCTACCAATGCTCCGCGAACGTATAGAATTTCATTTTCCCCGTCTCCATTTGGTGAGAATGCATTTGGAATATACAAGTAGGGATCTCCACAGATAAATTGAAAAGTTGTAATCAAAACAGTATCAATCTTGGCACAAATTCCATCGGTAACGAATAAGGTGTATATCGTTGTTTGGTCAACAACAGCATCTGTAATTTGACCGTTGACATTTACAACCCCCTCACCGGGAGACCAAACATAACTATATCCAGATGGCGCACCAATTAATTGAACGGTTGAACCTTCAGCGACGAGGTTTTCAGAAGACGTAGCAATAACTGAGGCTGTAGGCACATTTCCAACATAGATTTGAATGGAATCATTGACAACACACCCCGTATTGGACGTTGCTGTCACATAAATGTATTGACTTACAGTCGGATCGACCGTAACGCTATTTGTAATTGACGGCGATACAATAACAGAGTCGGGCGTCCAAACATAATCAAATGTAATTGTTGGATTTGTATTTGTTGCGGTAATCGTCGTTTGTTCACCTACACAAATTGAATCATTGGCACTCAATATAAGCGCAGAGCCAATAAAATCGACGACGACGCTGTCGATGGCTGAACAACCTGGATTGCTTGCAAGAATATAATAGGTCGTAGGTCCAAATGGAGTATGCGTCCAAACGGAATCCGATATATCGGTGTTCAAGGTATCTGTAAAGTTGATATTACTCGACCAAACAAATGAAGTAGCCGCGTCATTCGTGTATGCAATAAAATCAATTGGAGTTGTGAGGCATAATTCTTGGCCTGGTATTGTTGATAAATTCAAGGAGTCTGTTACTGTTATTGTAATTTCTGCAGTGTCGGTTAATAGGCAAATACTATCCGTAACATATAAGAAGACAGTATATACACCAACGGTATCAAAAGTAATCACAGGTTCAAAAATCTGAGAAGTCGTATCGCCATTTCCGAAATCCCATAGATAGGAGTCTGAGTCAGTTGAATTGTTTTCAAACTCAACAACGAACGGCAGGCATCCAAAATTATCATCAATTGTAAAATCAGCAACTGGAATTAGCTCAAAATCGAATTTGAATATCAGGTTATTACAGTTTCCTGCATCGTTTGTCGCTGACCACGCGTTGGTTGTTGTAGCAAAATCGCTAAACCCTCCACAGCCACCACATACCGACTGATAAACTACACCCTGCTCATCAAAGCGCGAGGTACCGCCATCAACATGCTCTCCAGCTTGACTGCCCCCAATATAGGTTCCATATAGAGTATCGGCAAAATCACGTTCAATTACTAGCAAATAAAAATCTGGAGTAACTGTTGTTGAGTCAATTGCATCAGTTGTGATTGGCATGTTAGCAGGAGGAGTACCACCCGAGAATAATGACCTACCCCAACCTGAGATGTAGATATTACCACAAATGTCGATTAAGAATGCCGAAGGAGAAATGTCCATTGCGTTATTTCCACTTCCAAAAACGGTTGAGTTTATTACGTTAACTAATGTCGAATCAAAGCGAATAACAAATTGGCTACTACCTGGATCTTCATATGGTGAATTAATAACTGGAAATTGACCGTTTTGAGATTGTCCAACCATATAAATTTGATTCGCTCTATCTACTTCAACAAAGAACCCTTGATCATAATTTGCAGTTCCTACATAAGTTCCCCCAATAATTGTGCTTCCGTTACCTGGGAGCTTAACTATAAATCCATCCGTTTTTCCACCACCATACATTCCTTGCCAGCCAGTCATACCATTTAAATCATTCGAGGCCGTTCCTCCTCCGAATATTACATTGTCAGAAAGGTCTACTTTAACGGAATAACACGCATCGTTATTAGACCCTCCAAAGTAACTTGACCATATTAAAGTGGATAAATCGTTCGACAACTTAAAAATAACGCCATCTTGTTTTCCTGCATTTGTGGGTTGAAAAGCATTTACAACCGGGAAATCTATTGATTTAGTACTCGACGCCACAATAACATTATTGTTTGCATCAAGCATTATTTCTCCTCTAAACTGATCGCCATAATTGGTTGTAAGCGAATCCAAAAGTCCTTGGGTAGTGTTGTAGCTAACTCCATCGTTGTCGGAGCCTCCAATATACGTAGAGCCCAGTAAATTAAGTCCATTTGAACTCAATTTACTAACAAAAATATCTGTTCCATTTGTATAATGAACGACACCATTACTACCAAAATTCAAAGGCAATACACCACCTGAATGCGTTCCAGAATATCCATTTTGAAAAGGGAAATCAGAACTAGATGTCGCTCCGTACAAGTAGACATTATTTAGAGTATCACAAATCAAACTATGAACGGACTCAGTTCCTTGCGTATCATTTCCTCCTCCCAAAAAGCAAGTCCAAAGCATTTGAACTCCATCAGATGAATATTTCGAAATAAAAACATCTGTCACTCCGTAGGTTCCTCCAGGACTATTTGCAGAAGGCATTACATTCGTTAAAGTCGCTGTGGTATTCCATGCCGGTGCTGGAGTTGGATAAGAACTACCAAACACAATACCGCCCGAATAAGCCGTACCATCATAACCATAAGTAGCAGTCATTCCGAAATTGTCTGAAGGCGAACCGCTATACGTTGCAAAAACAAGAACTGGATCAATTATTAGAATTGCATTTGGATTGTAATCACCTAGCTCAAATCGTAGCTTGTCTCCATCAAGAATAAATTTACATTCAACTTCGCGAACATTTCCATTCACGATTTGATACACATATGGCTTTTGCTCAATTATCTCGCCCAAGTTTGACTTCACAATTAAATCACCTTTCTTATTTATGCGAATATCATCATGGCCATTGTACTGCATTTCGATTTTACTCGGATCGACATTGGGTTGAACGTGAAATTCATACTTAAGTTCAAATTCGTTCTCAATCAATTTCATATCAATTCCATCATAGAAATCATGCAAAACAGCTTCGCCATACCCGTGAACTCCAGTTGCCCATTTCGACTCATCATTTCCAATGAAATAATTATAATACGCTTCGGTCGGGTGAGACTTAGTTATCTGGTCGACATCATTGGCTCCCCAAAACAATAATTCAATATATCGTTCTTTCGCCTCAGAAGATTTGATTTTTTTTGGATCCGTAGTATGATTATTGTGCAAATCAGAATAGTCTTGAAGTTGGAATAAAAAACGGCCTTGTTCAACCCATAAATTCCCTCCATTAAATTTTGATTTAAACATTACGCTATTCTTCCATTGCCCTTTATTTTCAATGAAGGCATGATGAATAGAATGCTCATGTTCGATGTGTTGAGACCAAGACATTCCTGTCATCAAAAGCACTGTAAATAGTAATAGAATTCTAATTCTCATGGTAATAGAGTTACCCTAAATTAAGGATTTATAGATAAGACACCAAAATTGGACGAGAAGTTTGCTGAAACCCTTACTTTTGAAATAATAATTGATCTATGGAAAATCGAATCACCCAACTTTTTAAGGTAGAATACCCACTAATTCAAGCAGGCATGATTTGGTGCTCTGGATGGAAACTGGCAGCTGCCGTCTCAAACTCTGGAGGACTTGGTATCATTGGGTCTGGATCAATGTACCCTGACGTTTTAGAGGAGCATATTGTAAAATGTAAAGAGGCAACAAACAAGCCTTTTGCCGTAAATCTTCCGATGCTTTATCCTGATATTGACAAGCACATTGAAACGATAATTAAATATAAAATTCCAATCGTATTTACTTCAGCTGGAAATCCAAAAACGTGGACGAAGCATTTGAAGGAGCATGGAATTACGGTAGTGCATGTTGTTTCTAGTTTGAAATTCGCGAAAAAAGCGGAAGACGCGGGAGTTGATGCTGTTGTTGCAGAAGGTTTTGAAGCAGGTGGACACAACGGAAGAGATGAAACGACAACACTTTGTTTAATCCCATTGGTGGCCTCTGAAATCAAAATTCCTTTAATTGCTGCTGGTGGAATTGGAACAGGCCGAGGAATGCTTGCAGCTATGAATTTGGGCGCAGATGCGGTTCAGATTGGAAGTCGGTTTGTAGCATCGAATGAATCCAGTGCTCATGTGAGTTTCAAGAATGTCGTGGTAGATGCCAAAGAAGGTGACACGCAACTGACATTGAAAGAAATCACGCCAGTTCGTCTGGTCAAAAATGAGTTTTATGGTCAACTTCATACAGCGTACGAGAATGGCGCGACAATTGATGAGTTGAAATCATTGTTGGGAAGAGGTCGAGCTAAAAAAGGAATGTTCGAAGGTGATTTAATAGAAGGTGAACTTGAAATCGGTCAAATATCTGGCCTGATTAATGAAGTGAAACCAGCTGGCGACATTGTTAGTGAAATTCTTACTGAATACCGACAAGCTCTTTCTGAACAGCAAAACGAAAAATTTAATTTCTAAATGATAAAATTTGAACGATTCCAATTGGAAAACGGACTAAGAGTTCTTTTCCATAAGGATGAAACGACACCAATGGCGGTAGTAAATACCCTTTATGATGTCGGCGCAAGAGATGAGTCAGAAGACAAAACTGGATTCGCTCACTTATTCGAACACTTGATGTTTGGAGGTTCTGTAAATATTCCCGAATTCGATACGCCCTTGCAAATGGCAGGTGGAGAAAACAATGCTTTTACTTCAAACGACATCACGAATTATTACGATGTTCTTCCAGTAAACAACATTGAAACCGCTTTATGGTTGGAAAGTGATCGAATGCTTTCTTTGGCGTTCACTCCTAAAAGCCTTGAGGTTCAACGGAGTGTTGTGATTGAAGAATTCAAGCAGCGCTATTTGAATCAGCCGTATGGAGACGTTTGGTTGCAATTGAGACCGCTTGCTTATAAAGAGCATCCATACAAATGGGCGACAATTGGAAAAGAAATCGAGCCCATCGAGAATGCTACGATGGAAGATGTGAAAGCATTTTTTACAAAGCACTACAATCCGTCAAATGCAATTTTATGTATTGCGGGAGATCTTGAACTTGAAAACGTTAAAGAGCTTGTTGAAAAATGGTACGGTTCTATTCCAGCGGGAACGAAATACGAAAGAAATTTACCGAAAGAGCCCGTTCAAACAGAATTGCGCGAGCTGACGATTGAAAGAAATGTTCCTAGCAATGCATTTTATTATGCATTCAAAATGCCAGATCGTTTGCACGCTGACTTTTTTACAATTGACCTTTTATCTGATGCTTTAGGAAGAGACAAATCATCTCGACTTTATGTGACATTGAAGAAAGAGCAACAATTGGTAGCCGATATTAGCGCTTACATTATGGGATCACTGGATGAAGGATTATTAGTGATTTCTGGTAAATTAAACGAAGGAGTAACATTCGAACAATTTGATAGCGCACTTTGGGCATTAATGGACGACTTAACTTCGACCAAATTATCCGATTCAGAATTGGATAGAATCATGGTGAAGTTTAGAACTGCTAAAGAATTTCAAGACCAAGGGTTGTTGAATAGAGCGATGAATCTTTGTAATTATGAATTGCTTGGAGATCCAGACGGAATCAATTCTGAAAGCGAGAAATACCACCAAATTACAACAGACGACATTCTAAGATGTGCAAAGAACACCTTGACGAAATCCAACTGTTCAATACTAAACGTTAAAGCTGATAAAAATGCTAAATAGAACTATAGAACCGGCTTTAAAAGAGATTGATCACATCAATTTTGTAGCTCCGACAAAGCATTCTGTTTCAGGACGCGTTGACCTCTATCACATGAAGGAAGTTCCAAATGAGACATCTCGATTTGAACTTTATTTCGATGCAGGAAAAGCGAAAGGAATTGACAGCATTGCAGGTTTCGTTAATGGACTTTTACTTTCTGGAACTCCAGATAAAAATTCAATCGAAATCAACAGTCAGATTAACACATTGGGTGGTTTTTTGGAATCTGGAATCTCCGTTGAGAACGCTACGATTTCAATGTATTGTTTGAAGGAAAATTTAATTCCTATTCTCGATATCGTTCTTGATGCAATTCAAAACGTTTCATTCATTGAAAAAGAGGTGAATGAGTTTTTAGCCGATAGAAAAGTGGGACACAACGTTAGTTTGGAAAAGGTAGGTTTCCTAGCGCAACGCGAATTTCAAGAACGCCTTTTCGCTTCGAATGACGTTTATTCAAAAGCGCTGAAACTATCTGATTTTGAAACAATAACGATAGATAAATTAAAAGCATTCCATTCGGAAAATTATTTAAATGGTCTTGAAAAGGTTGTCATCGTTGGAGATCTTGATGCAGCTGAAATCAATTCGATTATTGAATCAACAAAACCTTTTGTGAATTCAAAAGAGCTTTCATTTGCTACAGATTTAAGCCATGAGAGCGGATCATTCACAGTTCCAAAAGAAGGAGCCTTGCAATGTGCGGTTCGAATTGGCCGAATCTTATTCAATAAAAACCACGAAGACTATTTAGACTTTCTGATTTTGAATACCATTTTCGGAGATTATTTTGGAAGTCGCCTAATGTCAAATATTCGAGAAGACAAAGGATATACTTACGGAATTGGAACCATGGTTGCAGAATTGAATCATACAGGTTATTTTATGATTGCGACTGAAGTTGGAAAAGATGTTTTGGAACCGACTTTAAAGGAAATAAAATTTGAATTGAATCGTTTGCAAACGGAGTTAGTTGGCGAAGATGAGCTTCAATTGGTTCGTAATTATATGCTGGGACAATTGCTTAAAAGTGCAGACGGTCCTTACGCTATGACGGACTTGTTTTTAAGCGTTGAAGTCCACGGGAAAGATCTTGAATTTTACAATTTAGCGTTGTCCAAAATTCAGAATATTACCGCGGAACGAATTCAAGAACTAGCAAATAAATATTTGAATTGGGAGGATATGTCAGTTGTCACTGCTGGATAGCAACTTAAAATAGATATTTCCGTCTTCATACTAGGTGCAATAATTTTACGTTAATAAA
The DNA here is from genome assembly GCA_034111925.1 of Crocinitomicaceae bacterium. GTDB lineage: Bacteria > Bacteroidota > Bacteroidia > Flavobacteriales_D > Crocinitomicaceae > UBA4466. The sequence goes on along the minus strand of JAWUWJ010000132.1, from coordinate 6,184 downwards.
TACATGGGACGTACTCAGTTACTACTTATCGGCTTTGTTTTGATGTCTTTCTTCGGAAGGTCGTCTCACATTTTAGGTGGTGACATTACATGGACGTGTCAAGGAGGAGATTATGTATTCCAATTGGCGTTTTATCGCGATTGCAATGGCGCGGACATCAGTACGATTGGTGTAAACCTTGAAGTTTGGAACCATCCGACCCTAAATCAGATCACATTGGATTACGACACGAGAACAGATGTTTCACCGCTCTGTACTCAAGTTGCTGGCGGAGCTGCACCACTAGATTGTGGAAGTGGAGCTTTTTCAGGTAGTGGTTTGGGTGCGATTGAAAAGATTATTTATCGCAGCGATCCAATCACACTCTTAGGAACTCCTCCCGCAGAAGGTTGGATTTTCACGTATCAAACTTCCTTGCGAAGTGGTGCAATTACAAATCTTCAGAGTCCATCGACATATGGAATAACCTTGGCGTCAACGATGTTTGCCATTCCTGGTTCTCCGGGCGGCTGCGTTGACAATTCACCTCAATTTTTACAAGAACCTTATTTCGTAAGTTGTGTAGGCGATCAATATGAATACAACATGAACGCTGTTGATCAGGATTTGGATTCATTGGCGATTTCTTTTGGTGAGCCGTATGACTATTTCCCAACGCCTCCATATAATCCACCAACGAATCCTGCTCCTATTCCATTTGAAATTGGTTTTTCTGCAGCTTCACCAACACCTGACGCTACATTGAATCCAGCAAATGTTGCTGCGACAATTCACCCCAACTCTGGAAATCTTAAGTTTCTTTCCTTCAACGCTGGAAATTTCGTTATTAAAGTTTTCATGAAATCATACAGACAGGGTGTTTTAATTGCCACCGTCGAACGTGAAATGCAAGTTTTCGTTCAGAATTGCAGCGGAATAAATTCGGCGCCTGTTATAACTGGACCTTTCGGTGGATTGTTTGAAACGACTGTAAACGCTGGAGATCTCGTTAACTTTGACTTAACGTCTGTTGATATTGAAGTTCTTCAAGATGGAAGTCCTCAAAACAATCATCTTTCGGCAACTGGACTTTTGATCGGACCGAATCCAACGCTGAACTCAGGATGTGCGATTGCACCTTGTGCAACATTGGATGCGATGCCGTTAATTACAGGTTCGCAAGGCGTAACGACAAATTTCAATTGGCAAACAGAATGCGATCACTTACTGAATCCTTATGGCTTCATGGCCGATGTTATTCCCTATCATTTTGTCTTCAAGATTCAAGATGATTATTGTCCAATTCCAAAAGTGAGTTACGCAACGGTTACAATCAACGTTGTAAATCCAGATGTTATTCCAGCGACTCAAATCAATTGCATTCAAACCGATATTAACGGTGATGTGACGTTGACATGGGACCCTGTTGTAGATATAAACGCTTCTTTTAATGAGTACCAAATTCATTCCATTCAAAGCGGACTTATCGCTTCGATTGGAAACATTAACACTTCAAGTTATACAGATGTTGCCGTTGGACAGAACGAAGAATATTTCATTCTTGTCGCATCCGGTTGTTTTGGAAACACCTTAAAATCATCAGATACCATATCAAATATTCATTTGAATTTAATCGATCCAAATAATGGTACAGCAATTATAACGTGGAACGATCCAATAACTCCTGCTCTTCCTGGAATGAATTCCTATTACCACATTTATCGCGAATATCCAATTGGAACATGGACACTTTACGACAGTGTTCCTTATGGTACGAATGCGTATACCGATACGATCACAATCTGTTCAGTTGATTTAAGCTATCAAATTGTTCTTCCAAATACACCTTGTGATTATACTTCAAATATTGTTTCAGGTCCATTTGAAGACATGATTACTCCAGATATTCCACTAATAGATTATGTTTCAATTGACACGATTACGGGCGGAGTAATGATCTCTTGGAATCAAAACAGTCAGTCGGATACATACGGATACATTATTTATGAGATGGATGCGAATGGAATCGTAGTTCCAATTGATACCGTTTATGGAATTGCAAATACCAGTTATATTGATATTACAAACACCGATAATGGAAGTTTAACATACACGGTTGCGGCCTTTGATTCGTGCTGGACAACGACAGTTCCTCCAACATATCAAACATCCGCGAAAGGTGAGTTGAACACCACGGTATTCGTCACAACCGCATTGAATATTTGTGCGCAAGAAGTGGACCTTACTTGGTCAGATTACATCGGATGGTCAGGCATAGATCATTATGAAATTCATGGCCGTAAAGTGGGACAAGCTTGGGTCAATTTTGGTTCAACAACGAATGGAACTTTAACCGTCAGTGTGGATGATGCCAGTACCTATTGTTTCACCGTTGAAGCGATCAGCACAACTGGAGCAAGTTCGTTTTCCAATATTTCTTGCATTTACATTGCCATTCCTGGAGAACCAATCTTCAATTACTTGCAAGTAGCCACGGTCAATGGAGAAGCAGTAGATTTAAAACATTACATCGATCTTTCAACGAATATCGCTGAGCTTTCGATTCAAAGAATGGATGAATTCGGTGTTTATAACCAAATTGCTTTGGTCCCTGTAACAGGACAAACGGTGAGCTATACCGATGTTGACGTCGATGTTCAGGAGAATTCATATTCGTACCAAGTTCAGGTAATAGACAGCTGTTTCAAAGCGGGGCAAATTTCCAATTATGCAAAAACCATATTGCTTAATGTTCAGAATGATGACGTTCGCAAACTCAATTATTTAAATTGGAGTTCGTACCAAGATTTTGACGGCTCAATTTTAGGCTATAATATCTACAGAGGAATAGATGGTGTTTTCAGTGGCTCTCCTATTGACAATGTTCCTACTGGTCAGTTTACATATGAAGATGACGTCAATTCAGTTATTTCAACGGGTAAGATATGCTATTATGTAGAAGCTATTGAGGCGATCAACTCATTTGGGTTCTCGGAACAAAGTAGATCCAATCAGTCTTGCATCGTCCAAGAGCCGACAATTTACATTCCGAATTCATTCAGTCCAGATGGAGATGAGGTCAATCAAGTCTTCCTGCCTATACTCTCAGATTTTGACCCAGTAGATTATGAATTGAAAATTTATAACCGCTGGGGCCAGCCAATCTTTATTAGCAATGACCCTGTGGTTGGGTGGAATGGAATTGTGAAAAACACGAATCAAATTGCCGCAAGTGGAACCTATTTGTATAGCGTAACCCTTATTGACGGTAATGGTGTTGAAATCTTTAAGAAAGGCCACGTTAACCTTTTTAAATAACGTTATCTTCGTCTCGTGAACCGCATTCTAATTATTCAAACTGCTTTCCTTGGTGATGTTATATTAGCAACACCTGTCGTTTCTGAATTGAAACGTTTGTTCCCTGAATCCGAAATTGACATTTTGGTCAAAAAGGGCAACGAATCACTTTTAGCGAATAATCCGAAACTAAATACGGTAATCACATTCAACAAGTCAAACGGAAAGTTAAAGGCAATGCGTTCTATAATTCGACAGATTAGAAAATCGAACTACGACCTTGTTATTAACCTTCATCGTTTTGCTAGTTCAGGAATTATAGCGGCTCGATCAAAAGGTAAATTGAAATATGGATTTAAGAAGAATCCGTTTTCATTTCTTTACTCGAAATCATTTGGCCACGAAATTGGAGATGGTACCCATGAGGTTGAAAGAAACCTATCGATCATTAAAGAATTTGGAGGTTCAAAATTGGTTCGGCCGGAATTATTTCCTTCTCCTTCAGATTTTAAAACGGTATCGCCCTATCAGGTTGAAGAATACATTTGTATGGCTCCTGCTTCTGTTTGGTATACAAAACAACTTCCAATAGAAAAATGGAATGAGTTGGTTGTTAAGAATGAAAACCGACGCATCTACTTACTTGGTGGTCCAGGAGATAAAGAGCTGTGCGAAACGATAAAAAAAGAACATCCGCGCGTTAACATAATCAACCTCGCAGGAGAATTATCGTTGCTTCAATCTGCAGCGCTGATAAAAGATGCCGCTCACAATTATGTAAATGATTCTGGCCCTTTGCATTTGGCGTCATCAATGAATGCAACCGTTACAGCTTTCTTTTGTTCCACTACACCCGATTTTGGGTTCGGTCCGCTTTCAGACAATTCAACGATTAAACAGGTTGAGAATTTAGAGTGTCGACCATGTGGATTGCACGGATATAAAGAATGTCCAAAAGGTCATTTCAAATGTGGCAAAGAGATTTCTATTTAGACTAAGTCAGTTGGAGTTCCATAATAAAGTCTTCCATCAAGAAATCCCTCCCGATATCAATATCTTCTTCTCCAATCACTTTAAATCCGCAATATTTGTAGAATTCAACGGCATCATTGAATCGATTGACATTTAAATGAAGTGATGTTAAGTCCAAATCAAAAGCAACATCAATTGCCTTGTTCAGTAAAACGCGTCCCATTCCTTTTCCTTGGCATTCGGGCAACATATACAATTTATGAATCCTCAACATTCCAACATCAGGATAATTCGGTTCTACACCCACAAATCCTTTAGCAATTCCGTGCTCCTTGACAATGTAGAATAAGTGACCTGTTTGAGCCTGCTCTTGAAGTGAGTTGACGTCATACATCCAATCGAGCATATAGTCAATTTGGTCCTTCGTTAGAATGTCCTTAAATGCATTTGGCCAGATATCATACGCCAATTGATTTACCAAGAACACATCATCCTTGGTCAGTTGTACAGTCTCAATCATGTTTCGAGTTAATTGATAACGAAAATATCGATTAATTCGGCGTCGATTCTCTACTTGTCTTTTATAATATGCACAAAGCCATGTGCAGTATACTGAGATTTCTCAACATCGTCATAGATGTACTTCACACTTTCAGGCGTTACAACATAAGTATACGTCCCTTCAGTAAGTTCAGTTCCTCGCATGTCAGTACCCTTCCATTCGTTCTGGTAATTATCGGTTTCATAAACCAGATTGCCCCATCTATTAAAAATCATCAAACTCACCCGATCGTAATCTTCCAAGTTTTTGATAATAAAGAATTCATTGATACCATCGCCGTTGACAGTTATAACATTGGGCGGCCCTAATGGACAATTGAGATACACTCGAATTGCTTCCGATTGAATATTCTTACCACATTGATCGAACACCTCTACACTCATAAAGTTCAAGTTGGGATCTAAAAGTGATGTTGGAAAAGTCAATGTTGAGCTATTGGATAAGCTGGGATTCCATGAAAAGAAATATGGACCAACGCCGTTTACCACGTCGCAAGTTATCTGTCCGTTGACTTCTGTTTCATCACAGAAATTTACACTATCGAGGTAACTTATTTCCATATCTATGTAATCCTTTATTGTGTAATAACCAATAGTTGTGTCAGGATCACCACCGCAAATATCATCGACAATTGTGGTAATTGACAATATTTCATCTCCTTCTGCAATTCCATCATAAAATATATCTACAACAATAGTGTCTGTACTGACACCAGTATTCATAATAATTGAATCAGGTATTGAGCTAAAATCAATTCCTTCTGTTGCTGTTCCTGAAACAATTATTTGAACCACTTCAGTAAGTGTATCGATATCTCGATTTAACAGAATAGTAATGGGACCACAGTCTTCAATGACAACACTTGGATCTCCTATTAAGGCCCCTGATGTATTGCTAATCTCAATAACCAATGGCGACACTTCATCACATAGCACTACTCTGTATCCAAAGGTTCTGGATTTTGAGTTAATTAGAACTCCATTTCTGTATTCATCTACGCAAATCGCCATTACAAAAGTCCCCACCAAGCTTGGTGTAATAGACATCATTCCAGTTTGAGGGTCAATTTTTACATTTGAATCAGCTCCCAATGGCGATGCACCTGAAAAACCTACCTCCCATGGAATATCAGCATATGGTTCTGGCGCTTCTGGATTTGGCTGAGCTCCTACGGAAATGTTTGTCGTTTTAGGTGTACATATTGAATACACCAATGAATCACCATCTATATCTGTTGCGCTGTGGTCAAAATCCAATGTATTATTTGAACATAAAGCAATAGGCGGATATTGAATGAACCTGGCGCAATTATTATCGGCTGTTACAAGTCCACTTCCAGGAATGGTTGTTTTAATTGTAATTCCCCAACTATCA
>JAWUWJ010000131.1:0-19670 GCA_034111925.1 Crocinitomicaceae bacterium | reverse complement strand
AAATAAAGACGCAGACTCTTTCGCTTGCTTAATTGGAGAACGGTCTCCGTCATTTAGATTCACGGTTAATTTTTCATCGGATTCTTGAGCCAAACCACTCGATAAAAGCGTTTCATGGAATAGCTCTCCGAATTTTTTACTTTCAAAATCATTCTGAATGTACAAGCGCTCAACAGGCCGCGTCATCGCAACATAACACAAGTTTACGTTGTCGGTGATGATTTGATTCATCTCCTTATCATAAAGATCAATCAAGGGTTGAAGAACCTCCGACTGCGTGGGCTGTTTGTAAACAATGAAATCATCAATTCCCACCAAGAAACTAGACTTGATTTTCATACTGAAATTCAAGGTTGGAATTAAAACCACCGGAAACTCAAGTCCTTTCGATTTATGAATCGTCATAATTTTAATCGCGTCTTCTGCTTCTGGAATCTGAACCGCAATCTTGTCTTTCTTTCTATGGTATTCATCCAAGAACGCTTTCAAATTCGGACCTCTTTTCAAACCGAAATCATAAATGATATCCGCTAAATGATGAAGGTAGGGATTCTGCAATTCCTTAAAGTGAATGATTCGGTAGAAGCCTTGAATCAGATCGTAAATGTTCTCGTATTTGAAAAAGAAGTTTGAATACGATTCGAAATGATCAGCCAAGAATTGCCGATCGTCGAAGTAGCGGTACGTTCTGCCAGATTCAAGCTCCTTTTCCTTAATGTATTGTTTGTAGTCATCGTAGGATTTAGAGTCATTTCTGAAATACAATTCAGCAAATCGTTTCTTCTCGTTTTCTCCAGATGGACGCAATCTCCATTTTAAAAATGCAATACACAATTGAACTTTCAAATTGGAATGGATCAACAATGAGTCAGCGGAAACAACTCTGTAGCCTGCGTCATTCAATCCAACGGCCCAAGCGTTGCATTCTTTATTTCGCCCTCCGAGAATACAAATGTCGGCAGGTTTGAAACCGTCTTTTTTGCATTCTTCAATCCAATCGATGATTGTAGGAAGTAAATCGGAAACAGCAATCTTATCGTCTTTCGACATCTTTTTCGAGGAAATTTGAATCTTTCCGTTGATGCTCGATTTCGGATTTTGAGAAATTGAATTGTAAAACACCTGAGAATCTTCAGGCATCCGCGTTTTCATATCTTCGAAAAAGGAATTGTTGAAATTGACAATACTTGGGCTTGACCTCCAGTTATCGCCCAGTTCAGAAACGCTTCCCATTTGCTTAAAGAACTGTGACTTTCGTTCAATTTTTGGGTTCTTATCCGGATTGTGAATTTGAGGCAATTCAACAAATTGTTCCGCGATTCCATTTTTGAATCTATAAATCGATTGCTTCGGATCACCAACAATGAGGTTCTTTAAATTATTTCCAATGGATTCATGAATAAGCGGAACCAAATTCAACCATTGAAGGTGCGATGTGTCCTGGAATTCATCCAAAAGAAAGTGCTTGAACCGCGTTCCCAATCGCTCGTAAATAAACGGAGCATTTTCATCTTGAATCAAATCTGAAATCAAGGTGTTGAATTCAGAAATCCGAATGATTTGTTCTTCCCTCTTCGTTGTTTCTAATGCCTTCGCCATGTATTGAAGCAAAGCCATATTGAAGAAGTTGTTGAGAAACAAATGAACCGTTCCATAATCTTGCAATGTCTTTTCCCAATATAAATTGAGTTCAAGTAAATCACGATTAATGTTGTCTGGAAATTCCTTTTCTAAATTCTGACTCAATTGTTTCTTAATCAGTTCAGTCGCTAGAGGAAATTTCTCATTTCGAAGAATCGTATTGATTTGATTGAATGTGCTTTTTTTACCCGGAAGTGAACTCGGATCAACAAGGCTCATTTTCGCAGAGATCAAGGCGCAAAGCCCTTTAAATTTCTTATCAATGGCTGCATTTGTTGCATACAGCTCTTTATGAATATCAATCGACAAGTTCAATTCCATCAAGCGCTCAATCGAGGCGTTGTTTTTTTCGTTTCGAAGTACTTTTCCAAAATCAATCAGGCTTCGTCTAAAATTCCAAGAATCGCCTTCGTCTATATTGGACTTCGCATATTTCATCAAAATCTGACTCAAAGCCGATTGTTCTTCATTCCCCAATTGGTTCAAAAGGTCATCGACGATTTTCTCAATGATTTCGGTTTCGTCTAGAATAACTTCAAATTCATTGGGCAAATCCAAGTCCCTTGCAAACGATTTAATCAGCCTCAAGTTGAACTTGTCAATGGTCATTACATTGAAATCTTCGTATTGATGCAAAATAGATTCTAAAACCTTCTTGGAGCGCTTATTTACTTCTTCTGGTGAGATTCCAATTTCAGTGGCCAGTGTTTGGGCCAGAACTTTAATTCCTTCACTTTGATTCTTGTCGCGACTAATTTGATCCAAAGCAGAGATAATTCTCTCCTTCATTTCCAACGCTGCCTTGTTTGTAAACGTCATAGCTATAACGCTAGAGAAGTTGTTGGAATGGTCCTTATCGCTAATTAAGAGTTTGATATATTCCTTAACAAGATGATAGGTTTTCCCGCTTCCAGCAGAGGCATTGAGGATATTTAGTACCGGTTTTGACAGATCGTTTTGATTTTAGGGTTAGTTAAAATTAAGATTCATTCGTTGAATTCGATCGAAAGTCTCCAACATTTAAGAGAAATTAGGTTTTAATAGAGAATCATTATGATTAAATTTGAGAACATGAAAATATTTAAAACAGTAGTAATCGTCGCATGTTCTGTTCTTGTTCTTGCGTCATGTAAAGAGGATGAGATTGTTACATGTGAGCCCATGCCAGCAGGTCCAACTTTAAAATTGACCGTTCAACCAACGTTTGGCGGACAGGATTTACATCTTGATTCTACGTACACAACGGCTGAAGGGTATTTGGTTCAATTCACAGAAATTAAATTCTATATTCAGGATGTTAGAAATGGTTCAACATCGATGATAAGTGATGGGCTTTTTGATTTCAGATCAAGAGGAACACTATTGCTAGAAGCTTCTGGAGATCCAGCAAATTTCACAGCACTTCAAGCCAATCTGGGTGTTGATTCAGCCATTAATCACAACAATCCTTCTGAATTCGACAATGCGAGTTGGTTGAATATTTCGAATTCAAACGATATGCATTGGGGCTGGAATCCAGGATACATCTTCGTTAAAGTTGAAGCGAAAGCCGATACAATTGCTGATGGAATTGATCTTTTCGATCACAATGTTATTTTTCACACCGGAAAAGATGTGAACCTTCAAACATTGGATTATACGAACTTAAATTGGCTTGCACTTGGAAATGATATCCATGAATTGCAATTCGGATTGGACTTAGCTACGTTCCTTCAAGGAAGCACGCAAAGCATTGATTTGCAAACCGAATTTTCATCGCACTCAGCTCCTGGTCAAGAAGCTTTGACGCTTAAGGTGATGGAGAATTTCAAAGAAGCCCTTACTCTTTTGTAAATGAAATACGCCCTTATAACTTTCGCAATAGTTGCCACGATTTTTTCTTCGTGTAAAAAGGATAAAGTTGGATATGAACCAGTTCCATATGTACTAGATATTCCATCTCATTTTCCCGATATGATCATTCCTTCCGACAATCCAATGACGGTTGAAGGTGTGGCATTGGGAAGAAAATTGTTTTATGAAAAGCAATTGAGCGGCGACAATACTCAAGCCTGTGCAGCCTGCCATTCACCGCAAACTGCATTTTCGGATGATAACCAATTTTCAACAGGAATTGATGGCATTGAAGGAAACAGAAATTCTATGGCCTTAATCAATTTAGGGTGGCAAAATTTCTTTTTCTGGGATGGGCGCTCGGCGACTTTGGAAGAACAAATTCTACAACCCGTAATCGATCCAGTGGAGATGCATGATACATGGCCGAATGCCGTGTCAAAACTGTATGGCTCTCAAGATTATCGAAATATGTTTTATCAAGCCTTTGGTGAAACTGGAATTGATTCTGTAAAAGTTTCCAAAGCAATCGCACAGTTTTTGCGAACCATGATTTCTGGAAATTCGAAGTACGATATCATGTATAAGGTTGAAAATAATTTATCGCTTTCAATTTCTGAACAAGCCGTAGTGATTAGTCCTGAAGAACTGGCGGGATACGATATTTTCAAATCATTGAACGGAGCGGATTGCTTTCACTGCCACAATGGGCCTTTAATGCAAGTTCAAAAATTCAGTAACAATGGTCTTGACCTTGCGTTTACAGACAACGGCAGAGGTAATGTGACTGGCGATCCAAACGACAACGGAAAATTTAAAGTTCCAACGCTTAGAAACATTGCCTATAGTGCGCCATACATGCATGATGGCCGATTCGCAACTTTAGAAGAAGTCATTAATCATTACTCGTTCGGTGTCAATCAGAGTTCAACAATTGATCCTTTGATTGAGTTTGCTTGGCAAGGAGGTGTTCAGCTTGCTCCCGATGAAGCTGAGAACTTACTTCTATTTTTAATGACCTTGTCGGACGAATCATTTATTAATAATCCCGATTTTCAAGAGCCGCAATAGATAATTTTGCTTTTTTTGTACAGTAGATTCAAATTATGGTAGACGAAAGAAGATTAACAACAGAAGAGAAGGCACTGAAAATAAACCTTACGGCTGATATCTACGGATGTTTTGCAGAAATAGGTGCAGGCCAAGAAGTAGCTGCCAATTTTTTTAAGGCGGGTGGAAGTTCAGGAACGATCGCTCATTCTCAGTCGGCTTATGATATGAAAGTATCGGATTCCATGTACGGTGAAGCAAAACGGTATGTTTGTGAAGATCGATTGATTACCATGCTAAGCACGGAGTACGATTCACTGAAAAGTAAATTGCCTGGTAAGTTCAAAGAGTCGCGTTTTTTCGCTTTCTGTAATACAGTTGAATCCTTAAATTATCACAAGACAAATCAAGGACATGGTTGGGTTGGAATGCGTTTCCAATTGGAAAATGAAGAACCCAATGATGTTGTTCTGCACATAAAAATGCATGATAATAGCCACAAAGCGCAACAAGAAACACTTGGGATTCTAGGTGTCAACTTGATCTACGCTTGCTATTTTCATTCGCATGATTTAGATGAATTTTTATCAAGTATCGTTCATCGTCTTCCAAGAGATAAAATGGAGATTGATATGCTTCGTGTATCAGGTCCGGATTTTGAGGAAGTAGACAATAGAATTATCGCATTGAACCTTGTGAAAAGAGGAATTACCGATGCAACGATGTTTGATTTAAGTGGAAGCGTTTTGCAACCAGCATCAGCATTGTATAAAAAGAACATTCTTCTAATGAGAGGTCGTTTCCGCCCTGTTACGAAGATCCATATCGACATGATCGAGAAGGGGAAAAAGCAATTTTTAGCGGAAGATGGAATTGATGAAGAAAACGTAAGAGTGATCGTTGAGTTAACACTTAAAGATCTTACGGCAGATGGAAAGATTTCGGATAAGGATTTTGTCGATCGAGCAGAATTACTTGGAACGCTAGGGTATACTGTAATGATTTCGAATTATTTGAAACACTATAAGATGGTTGATTATTTAGCGACCATCGCAAGAGGACGTAAAATGGGAGTAATTGTTGGAGTTTACAATCTTCAAACAATCTTCGATGAAAAATATTACGACAACCTTCCTGGAGGATTGTTGGAAGCCTTCGGCCGTGGATTTGGACACAACGTTAAAATGTTAGTGTATCCAGCCAATAACGTAGAAACTGGAGATATTTACAGCCTGGATAATTTCAGTATTCCGAAAAATTTGGAAGGCATTTTACAGTACTTGAAAGACAATAATAAATTGGCAGAATTCGAAGAATACAACCCTAAGTTATTAGGGATTATGTCGGATGATGTACTTTCTAAGATTAAGGTTGGAGCTTCCAGTTGGGAAGAAGATGTTCCCGAAGAAGTGGTGCAGGCAATTAAATATTACAACTTATTTGGCTACACCAAAAAAGAATCAATTGTATAATTATTAGTCGCTATGCCACACATCAAGAATGCTTTGATTCGATACCGCATTATTGATAAATGCATACGCAATAAATACAATCCATTTCCGACAAAACGAGATTTAAGAGAGGCTTGTGAAGAGTCTCTTTTTGGAAGTATCGATGGTGAACATATATGTGATTCAACGATTGAAAAGGACATGTATGCCATGAAAATGGAACATGATGCGCCAATTAAATACAGCAAACTAGAGAAGGGGTACTTTTACAATGATCCTGATTTCACAATCAACGACATTCCTTTAACGGACAACGATATGGAGGCGATTAGTTTTGCCGCTAAAACGTTGATGCAATTTAAAGATGTCGAGTTGTTCCGCCAATTTGGAAGCGCAATTGACAAAATTGTAGATCATGTTGCTGTATCCCAAGATGGAGATGCGCAACAATTCGTTCAGTTCGAAACGGCAGTCGCTGATGGTGGGAATGAATACTTGACTTCCATTTTAGAAGGAATCAAACTCAAGCGCTATTTAACGTTCGATTATGCCAGTTTTGTTTCGGGGGAATTGAAGCCAAGAAAGGTTATTCCACTATTGTTAAAGCAATACCGAAACCGTTGGTACCTCATTTCATTTGATGAATCCAAAGACGATTACATCACATATGCTTTGGATCGTATTGAAGATTTAGCAGTGACCAAAGAAGCGACGACGCGACCAATGGATTTCAATCCTGACAATTACTTCAAGCATTCTGTTGGAATAACGAGCGGAAACACTGCACCAGAAGAAATTATATTGAAAGTTTCAACGGTTGCATCTAAATACATTGATTCACTTCCAATTCATACGTCTCAAAAGATTGTAGAAATGAACGATGACCATTTCGTTTTTTCTCTTCGAGTAAATGTCTCAGAAGAATTGATTCGAGAAATTTTGAGTTATGGCGGCGATATTCAAGTCGTACAGCCAAAAGAACTGATCGAAACGGTGCAAAAACGAGCCAGCCGATTGTTGAAGGGGTATTAGACTAGCCTTTTCGCTACCAAATTGAATATAAATCCTAACGCCAGATTCCTGTTCAAGGGTATTTTACCACTTACATATTGCGTCTTATATATACGAACGTTTTTTTATATCTTCGAAAGGAAAATTCCAAAGTGATTAATCCCCCCATAAAGTGAATAGAGTCATTTATATATTGCTTTTCTTGTTGTCCTATTCAGTTGGATATGGACAGGCATTTTTGAATAGTGATTTGAACGGCTCAGTCAATTTTGTTAGTGTTCCTACAAATTGGCAGCAAATTCCAGATTTCGATCCAATTTGTCAAGCGAATACGCCGCCAGAAGCTACTGTCGATATTTTAGATGGAGTAGGGCCGAATGCCGTTGGCGGAGTTGCTGGACTTCCGTTTTCAGGAGGTACATTCTGTTCGGGATTGCATTCAACAGACGGCGGGGCGTTTCTATGGCACGAAGGGATCATGCAAACTGTTGCTGGGTTTACGATTGGAAATAGCTATACGGTCAATTTCAATCAAACTGTAGTAAAGCAGCAAAATGCTTTGGATGAATCCGGTTCATGGCGCGTTTATCTGGATGGAATTTTAATTTCAACGAGCACCGTTAGTACAAGCATTTTGGCGTTTGATGATTTGAATTTACAATGGGATTGTCGTTCGGTTACATTTACAGCAACAGCTGCGGCTCACACAATTAAGTTCATTCCTTGGGATGATGATGCGAATCAAGTTAGCAGTTTAGTTGATGTCACTGGTGGATTAAGAATGGGGATTGATCAAATTGAATTCATCGTTCCGATTGATCCGACAATTACAGCTCCTACAGGTTTATGTCTTGGTGATCCTGCACTGGATTTAACAGCTGCAGCAGCCGGTGGGGTTTGGACGGGAACAGGAATTACCGACTCAGTGAATGGTACTTTCGATCCAGCGATTGCCGGTTTGGGGATACATACAATCACATATACAATTACAACTTCTTGTGCTTCGGCCTTGGGTTCAGTAACGATCATAGTTGGAGAGCTCGATTTCACAACTGCGTTATTGGATGAATCATGTGGCGCATCAAATGGTCAAATTACTTTAACTCCAACATTGGGCGTCGGACCTTATTCTTTTTCGATCAATGGAGGTTCTTCCAGTCAAGGTTCGGGAATCTTTGTCGGATTGCCAGCAGGTAATTATGATGTTGTTATCACAGATATTACAACGGGTTGTGTTGTAACTGGAACTGAAAGGCTCATTAATACAACTGGCCCAACAATAGATAGTGTTGTATTTATCGACCCGACATGTCCAGGTGTATGTGATGGATTAATTTCCGTTTATTCTCCAACGGCGACTTCTTATACTTTGTCAAACGGGACGAGCAATGGAACTGGAATTTTCAATTCTGTTTGCGATGGTACTTTCAATGTTTTTATCGAAGATGTAAATGGGTGCAGTAGTTCCGTTTCGGTCACATTGACCTCGGAAAGTGGAAGCGATGCACAGTTTGGTTTCATTCCAGGATATATAACTCCAACAGAAAATCTGGTAACACTGTTAAATACTTCTACCGGAGCAAGTTCCTATTTCTGGGAAATTAACGGACCAGATGATTTTTACGATATCTATGATTACGACATTAACAGTTACGAGTTTCCATCGGTAGTCGGAGGCTACAATGTTTGTTTGATTGCGGTAAGTCCAATCGGATGTAGTGATACACTTTGCGCTTCGATAGTTATGCAAGAGGAATTCACGATTTTTATTCCAAATACATTCACACCGAATAACGATGAATTCAACCATCAATTGGTTACCTACTTAAATGGAATTGACGACTTCAACTTTGAAATGAAGATTTACAATCGATGGGGGCAAGTTGTTTTTGAGACAAATGACAAAAATCATTTTTGGGATGGAACTCACAATGGAAAAGAAGTTGAAGACGGATCATACAACTGGAAAATTGTTGTCAAGGATCCAAATCAAGATGAACGAAAAGAGTTTGTAGGACACGTGAACGTATTGAGATAGTAGTAGAAAATCAAAATTAAAAAAAAGCAATCCAAAAATAAATTCTGAATTGCTTCTTTAGTGGTGATCAAATCACGAATTATACCATGATTGTAATCGGTATTGGATTCCATACAAGTCGACCTTTCCCTTTATTAGGAGTTTGGCTTGAGAGTAAGGATTAGCACGTGTAAAATTTAGCTGGTGCTTCATTAGGATAAGTACTCGGGTAAGCAGCTTCAATATTTGACGAACCATTAACTGTTGCTGATTCAAATTTTAAAATGTTATTTCCTGGACCTATTTCAGCCGTAGAAAGTGTAACTACAACGTCGTAAGTTCCTGCTTCAAGTTTCGTTGGATCAATAACGATCATACTGTAAGCAGTTGTTTCCTCGTTTTGGTAATCGTAATTCCCCATTAATCCAAATGCTTTTACATTTTCACCATTGTTATTCCACGTCCATGCTGCTTGATCAATAGATAACCAAAAAGTTGATCCACCTGGTTCAACCATATTTCCAATGATTAAATTTGATACATCCTTCAAATAAGTCTCGCATCCTGTTTTTTTAAATGTAACATTGATCGTAGTGGCACCATTTGTTTCGTTTGACATAATATAGGTTTTAGGTTTTCTTACTCATAAGGCTTTTCAGATTCGGCCTTCACTTTATACTGTGTGAACCAGTTCGTTAAATTAAATGGAGTCTGCTCCATTGTAAGTCCTTTGTTTTGAGATGTGAATATAGAGCAGAGTACTTTACGCAATTCGAAAATTGTCATGAACCCAAGTTTGATTGTCACGAGTTCGGGAAATCAGGCCATGGAAATTTTAGAAAGGGATAGAAAAGGACCTTTACAACCTGAGAATCTTCAAATCAAAAATGTGCAATTCAGGAGAATGTCAAAGTGTATTCTTTGCTGAAAGATTGATTATCTTAATTCAATCTAATTATCTTCGTGTAAAATTGAAAACATGGTATTACTCGTTTCTTATAATGATGGAATTTGTGAATTGAAAATGAATCGCCCAGAGGTGTTTAATTCATTCAATAAAGAAATGGCGCTGGCTTTACAAATGGCATTGGACGATTGTGCTGATAACGATGAGGTTAGAGCAATAGTAATAACTGGAGAGGGAAAAGCATTCTGTGCTGGACAAGATTTGGCCGAAGCGACTGATCCAAATGGACCTGAGTTACAATCAATTGTTCGCGAGCATTACAACCCAATTATAAAGAAGATTAGAGAAATTGAAAAACCAGTAATTGGTGCCGTTAATGGTGTTGCTGCTGGTGCTGGAGCAAATATCGCTTTGGCTTGTGATGTAACATTCGCCAAAGAAAGCGCTAGTTTCATTCAAGCATTCTCGAAAATCGGGCTTATTCCAGATTCAGGAGGAACCTTCTTTTTACCAAGGATTATCGGAATGCAGAAAGCATTGGCTTTAATGTTTACGGGTGATAAAGTCGGAGCGAAAGAAGCGGAAAGCATGAACATGATTTACAAATCCGTAGAAGACGAGCAATTCGAAGAAACGGTAAATGCTTTTGCAGCGAAATTGGCCAAAATGCCGACGAAAGGATTGGGATTAACGAAAAAAGCAGTCAACGCAAGTTGGTCAAACGATCTCAACGCTCAATTGGATGTTGAAGAGAAATTGCAAACCGAAGCAGGAAACACGCACGATTTCAACGAAGGTGTTGCCTCATTTTTAGAAAAGAGAAAACCGGAATTTACGGGGAAGTAAATAGATTGTTCGATCTTTTGATCATTCGAATGTTCGATAGATCTGGGATTGGAAATTCGTTTTAAAGGAAAATAATTAGATAATAGGGAAGTTCGTTCGAATGATCGAAAAATCCAATAGTCGAAAAATCGAATAAATATGATAGTAGGTGTATTAGGTGCAGGAACGATGGGATCAGGAATTGTTCAAGTTGCCGCACAAAATGGACATAAAGTTGTGCTTGTTGATTTGAATGAGCAGATTTTAAAACGTTCAAACGACGGATTATTGAAAATTATGAACCGTTTGGTTGAGAAAGAACGAATAACGCAAGACCAGGCAGATTCAACAATCGCGAATGTTTCTTACAGCCAAGACATTCACGATTTCAAGGAATGTGGGATTATAATTGAAGCGATCGTTGAAAATATAGATATTAAATCGAAGGTGTTTACCCAGTTGGAGCAAATCGCGCCGAAGGGATGTATTCTCGCTTCGAACACGAGTTCATTGTCAATTGCGTCAATTGGCGCTGCGTTGGAAGATTCAAGTAAGATTATCGGAATTCATTTCTTTAATCCTGCTCCGTTAATGCCATTGGTTGAAATTATCCCAGCGGTTCAAACGTCTGAAGAGACTTTGAATACTTCACGTTCATTAATAGACGGGTGGGGGAAAGTGACCGTGCTGTGTAAGGATACGCCAGGCTTTATTGTAAATAGAGTAGCGCGGCCGTTCTATGGAGAAGCATTGCGTATTTACGAGGAAGGAATCGCAGATTTTGCAACAATCGATTGGGCCATGACAACAATTGGTGGTTTCAGAATGGGACCATTTACTTTGATGGATTACATCGGAAATGATGTCAATTATACCGTAACTGAAACTGTTTTTACAGCGTTCTATTTCGATCCAAGGTACAAGCCATCGTTTACACAGAAAAGACATTCGGAAGCCGGTTATCTCGGTCGGAAATCGGGTAGGGGTTATTTCGATTATAGAGATGGAGCTGTTAATCCAAAGCCAGTTGAAGATGCCGTTGTTGGACAGCAAATCTTTGACAGAATTTTGGTAATGCTAATCAACGAAGCTGTTGACGCTGTATTCTTAAACATTGGATCAAAAGATGATATCGATCTTGCAATGACGAAAGGTGTTAATTATCCGAAAGGACTTTTGAAATGGGCGGATGAAATCGGCTTGGAAAATGTATTGTCTAAATTGGAAGCGATGTTCGCGGAATACGGAGAAGATAGATACAGACCAAGTCCGTTAATGAGAAGAATGGTAAAAAACAACGAACGCTTTTTCCAGTAAATTGGGAGATCGAAAAAATGGAACGATGTAAATATCGTCTATTTAAAGACTTATGATTATTTTTAATGAAAATGACCACCTATGAAAAAGTTCGCATCGATAACCGCAGTACTTGTTAGTATTCTTGTCTTAAACAGTTGTGGAGACCCAGCTGAGCAAATAAATAAAAGCTTAACGACGGAGCGAATACCTGTAATCTTAACAGCATCGGACATTTTTAGAGGAAATATGGTTCTTGCATTTTTAGACAATGACGAGAAATACATTCAGGAAGCGAATGAGCTTTTCTTGAAAGGCTTGAATTCATTTAGAAATGAAAGTGACCTAGACAGTGCCGATATATATTTAACGGAATCGATTCTTAAGGAACCTTCAGCGAAGGCTTATTTTGAATTGGGAAATGTCTACATGGACCTGAAAGAATACGACAACGCAATTTCCGCTTATGGTGTTGCTGAGCAATTGGACTATGAGCCATTTTCAAAGATTCTGTATAACAAATCATGCATTTACTCCCTGGAAAAGAAACCAGAAATGGCAGGGCAATACCTTGAGTATGCAATTCAGGCAGGATATATCAATGTTGGACATATCCAAAAGGATAAGGATCTTACTGAATTAAGAAAAACACGCCATTACCAGAAAGCGATTGACAAAGGTTTGCGAGGAATGTCGAACAGTGAGAACCTGTTTTGGTTGCAATTCAAAAAGTTATTTGCGCTTACAAACGTTCCTTTGAAATTGGATCCAGAGATGAGCACTGAAATGTCTGAAGCGTTGAACTATATTTCATACGATTACGAAAAGTACATTTCGGAAATGCGTGATGAGAAATTCTCTCGTGAAGTGAGTAAAGGGTTTTTCTATTATGCTCAGCCTTATGAAAATGAAAATTTCGTGGCTGTTGTATATATCGTGAAAGATGAATTTATGGGAGAGTATGCGCCTTTAACATACATGATGGCGACATATACGCATGACGGAAGATTGATTGATAAAGAACAGATTGGAGGAAGGTCGTCATTGTCGAAACCAATGCTTATTTCTACGCTTCAAAAGAATAGAACGATTAAAGGAGAATTAAGAGAACCAGTTTACGAGAAAGATCCAGATGAATATGGATACTACGACAACAAAATGATCTCGTCTAAATTGATTGGGACGAAAGACTTTACCGTTTCTAAGTCGGGGAAGATTTCAGTGACTTCAGAAGATTTAATCTAAAAACACTTCTTTATTATCTATTAATTCTGATGACTCAAGATCATCTTTTCTAGCAGTGTTTGCTTGATAATTAAAGTGTTTCATTAAGTATTGAGGATATTTCAATAGAATCATTATCTCTACAATAACTAAATTTATTGTCCAGCTGCTATACGCTAGAACCAAATATGTTTCTTTTGGTCCGATGTGAATATTGAAGACATCGAATAAATAAGCGAAAAACCGCAACGAGACTGCTGACAGCGTTAAAGCGTAACTTCTCAGATTCCATTTAATGTGATTGAGTACATCTCCCTTTCTTATTTTACGATAAGAAATCCAAGTGAACAAAATCCAAAGGGTTGAAAGAATTACAAAGCTTGATTGGGTTGGGCGTCCTCCGTTTGCATAAAGCGACATTACAAATGCGGTTGGTCCTGTTATGAATAGAACGACAATCACATAAACATATCCAGCAACCTTGTGAACTTTAGGTTTGTGCTTTATAATCCATCGGTTGAATTGAAGCAATCCGGCGATAATAACAATAGGACTTGTGAAAACGTGAATATAAAAACTGTAACGCCAAGGCTTGATGTGATAAATAAGCTGTTTGGTTTCGAGGAAATCCACATCCCTTTCAAAAGCTGTGAATGGAACAGAAAGTAGAATGAGTAAATACGAAGCATACGCGATGATTAGAAACGCGCCTAAATTAAGTGAGCCTTGAAGAAATGATTTGAGATTCATCTAATACCACATCATCCATAGTTTATGCTCACCCTTTCCTTTCAGCGAGAACTCGTCATATTCGTTATCAATAATGTCAAGTTCCAAGAGGTTGTTCGGGAAAATTGTGTTGGGCTCCCAGTTAATAGTAACATGTGTTCCTTTTAATGACCACGAACCTTTCAATTCGTTCATTTGTTGCAATACGTTTTCCTCTTCTTCGTTCTCAGCAGCATCGCTTTCAAGATCCTCGTAATAGTTCAAAGTAACCAAACCATCATCCTTGAAAGAGTATTCACCGATTGAATCCGTCACGTAATCGAACAAACTCGCGAAATTCGAAACATTGATGTCCTCCAATACGTCAATGCCTCCGCGATCTATATCTGTTATGATTTTCTTTAGTTTGAATTCTTGTCTTGGAATTTCACCACTGTTTGACTCCCAAGAACCATAAGGCGCATCGTTTTTTCCAATAAAGTTAATCGTGAAGACTCCGTCATATTCATTGTCTCCAGGTTCGGTCATGACCAATTGAACGGTGTCCCCTTTTCTAGACACTTTACCCGTAATGTTTCGTTGAAGTCCTTGGTGGATATTGTATCCAATCGCATTCTTTTTGCTGATGTAATTCAATATGATTCGGATGTCACTTCCGCCAAATCCGCCCATATACATTCCTTGTAGCGTGTCATAATCATATAAATCCTCTTCAGGAATTGTAGGTTCGATCTTGTTAACCGTAACCTCTTCCTTTACTTTAGGCGTTTCCGAACAAGAGAAAAGCACTATAGATAGAATACAAATTGAGAAGGTAGTGCGCATGGTTTCAGTAGATTTTGATTCTGTGTTAAATCTACGAAATTCTACTTAAAGAGGGATATGGCTTGTTTAAAATAAAATTGATCCCGATCCTTGCTCTTTAAAATTAGAGGGCTCAAGAACAAATCAGGTTCCTTTATTGCGCCTGGATCATCTGTTCGTTCCAAATGAGAATAGAAAGTGTTTGGGTTAATGGCGATTAAAAATCCTGATTGGGGCAGTTTAACCAAGAGTGTTCCCGCGTTTCCTGCATAGAAACTTCCTCCAGCTGGACGCCCAATGATCTTTGCTTTCGCCATCGTTTTTAAATGACAAGCCAATATTGCTGCTGATGAAAATGTTCCTTCATCTGTAATGACAACAATCTCTCCTTTGTAGATGAGGTTTGTGTCAACATAGTCCGTTTCCTGAATTCCCGCATTGAAAGATCCTTGTTCCATTTTCCTCTTTTGCTGGAAACTCATTAAAGTGTGGCGCAAATAATGAATGTTAATCTTGTTCACGTATTTTCGATTCTTTCGCGTGTTCGGCTTTTCAATGATGTACCGACCAAGATTCACATCTTCGCCAACCAGATATTTCATGAAAGAATATTGCATCACGCCTCCAGTATTCCCTCTTAAATCAACAACAAGCTTATTGATCTTTTGTTCATTTAATTTGATGAACGCTTGCTCTAAAAAGTACTCATAGTCAACCCCAGTTGAAGAGGTAAACGATTTGAACCTAAAATAACCGTATTTGTTTCTAAGAATTTTAAACTTACCATGATTCTGCTCCGAAGCATAATATTCAGTTGACAATGATGTTAATCGGCTATTCATAGAATGAACTGGTGCTTTCCCTGTTTTATATAGTACTTCAATAGTGTCCTTGTCAAGAGAAATGAATTTTACTGGAATTGAATCCGTTTCAAATGGCAGTGCCAAGTGTCTATAAAAGTCAAACATTTGACCCGCCTGATAATATTTGAAGTCCATGGAGCCTTCATCACTCGAAATGTACTTGCCCATTTCAAGCATCATTTCAGGAATCGTTTTGTTGTTGATGGAAATCACCTCCGCTCCAGCTTCGATCCAATCCGGCATGGCGTTGTCTAATTCGAGTTCGAGTTTATCTTCATTCACCAATTCACCAACCACCAAATGACGTCCAATTAAATAGATATCAAAGGGCAGCGAATTTCTTTCCCTCAACCACTCCGATTGCACTTTCTTGTTTGCCATGATCTGCGTGTGGCCACCATGCAGCTTCTCAATAACTGCGCTGTAAAGTTTGAATTGCTCAATTAAACTTTTTTCAGAATTCAATTCTGATTTTAAATCCTTCAAGTAAAAGTGAATACTGTCCTTATCTGTATGAAGATCTATTATTCCCTCTTTTTGAGTTAAAACAGTCGTAAATACATTATAGTCTTGCTGCTGTTTAGACACAGTAGTAACGTACATACTCGATAGGAGTAATACAGCAAGCGAGATAAATAATATTTGTTTAAGGCCTCTTTTCAATAAGTTCAAATTACAATAGAATAACAATCAAATCACCCTATGTAACAAGATAACGAAAAATAAATCATTTCATTTTAGCAAGAGCCTGTTTTTTATAGTAGCCTCCTTGTTCAATGATCTTCATATAGTATTTTTTGGCCTGCTCCTTTTCGCCAAGTTTATCGTAACTCAATGCAATCATCCATTGTGATTCCTCGTCAAAATTGGAGAAAGGACCATATATACAGTTCTTGAACGCATCAATTGATTTTTGATATTCTCTTAGGTTGTACAAACACATTCCTGCATAGAAATTCGCATTAACATCATCGTTATACGTTTCAATAACTGTTTCAAAACGCGTTAAGGCTCTTTTGTAACTTCCTTTTGAGAAAACTCCAATTGATTTATCGATGTAGTTACTGTATGGAATTTGAACGTCTTTCCAAACCGGATCAGGTTCTTCAGCATCTTCACCTTCCATATCAGCTGGTAATCCTGTTAAGACGAGTTGTTTCGTCTTAACTTCTGGTCTTGAACGATAGTTTGAATAATCGACCAATTTCAAATCATGCAGGTAGAGTTCTTTCGCATGATCATGAACACGTTCCATTTCTGGCGCCTTGGGTGTTTTATAAAAATTCAAGTAAGGAAGCATTTCAACTTCAATCTCCTCCTTTGGCGGAACATACGTTGACTTCATTTCTTCAAACTCCTTAACCATTTCGGAAGCTTTCACCTGCTTATTTTCTGGAGCAGCTGTCATGTCCTTTATAGTTTCTGGAATGAAAACATCAGATTCATCAATTGTGATTTCCTGATCTTCCATCAATGTTGTTCTTGTTTCTTCCTTGGCCTGCTGAAGTTCGTTTTTCTCTTCAGGCCCCAAAGTGTTCAAGATTAACACCGCTGTGATTCCAACGGCAACGATTCCACCTAAGATATAATAGCCTGTATAAGATGACGACAGGAATTTACGATCCAAGTTTTTCATTGCGGTTGTATCATACGACAATTGATCCCAACCGTCTATTGCATCCGATTCAAAAGAACCAGAAGACGATTGCATCTCAATCGAATGTTTAACGCTCTCGTCTGAAGTACTACCATAATTGGTAATGTCCTCACGACTTAGCCTCGACTTAGAGCCAAACATTTTATATAACCGATTTAAATTCATTTCTACCCTCTAGATTTAATTTCAAATTTCGTTTACCATTCTGAATTGCGCTTTTCACTTTCTTAATGTCCAACCGCAACATTTCAGTTATCTCCTGGTAAGATTTACTTTCTATAAAAAAGAGCTTGATGCACTCTTTCTGTTCTTCCTTCAGATCTTCAATAGCATCTTCCAGAATTTCTAATTGTGTTTCTTTCTCAATTTTCAAATCAAGATCGTCCGTATCCTCAAGTTCCTTCGTTATTGATGAAGTCAAATTCCCCTTTTTACGAAGGAGCATTAAACATTCATTCTTTGTTACCATATATAACCAAGACTTGAAATTGGATATATTATGAGAGATCAGCTTGCCAGGTAATTTTTCAAACAGATTCATCACTAAGTCTTCCGCATCGAATTTGTTCTTTAGGTATTTCATAGATGTACCCATTACCAAATGCCCATACCGCTGATAGAATTCGCCGATGACCTCAGAAGATTGCTTTTCCTTATAGGTCTGCAATAATTCGTCGTCTGAAAGTGTTCTATATTTATTTTTCCTACTAAATAGCATTCGTTATATAAGATGTACGCTTTTGCATTATTCCATAAAGATATCGTTAAAAGTTTTCTTTGCTTACTTTTAAGCATATGAAAAAAATCGCCCTCATTACATCAGGTGGAGACGCACCGGGTATGAACGCCTGTGTTCGCGCAATCGTTAAAACGTGTTTGAATAAAAATATAATTCCTGTTGGCTATTATGATGGTTATAAAGGAATGATGGAAAATCGTTTTAAAGAAATGACTTCCGATGATGTTGTTAATATAATACAGCGTGGGGGAACTGTTTTAGGAACCGCAAGAAGTGAGCGATTTAGAACAGTTGAAGGTCGGCAAGAAGCAATCGCCAATTTAAAAGACAATAATATTGATGGTCTTATATGTATAGGAGGTGATGGATCTTTTCGTGGTGCGAGCCTATTATCTCAAGAAATGAACATTCCTGTTATTGGAATTCCTGGTACAATAGATAATGATATGTTCGGCACAGATCGAACAATTGGATTTGATACTGCATTGAATACGGTTGTAGAAGCTGTAGATAAGATAAAGGATACGGCAGGAAGTCACCATCGAATTTTCTTAATTGAGGTAATGGGTCGAGACGCTGGCTTCATCGCTTTGGATTCTGCATTGGCGTCCGGAGCAGCAAGTGTTCTAATTCCAGAGGAACGATCTAACATTGAATTACTGGCAAATGATTTAAAAAGTCAGAATAAAAGGAGAAGTAATTCAATTGTTATCGTTGCCGAAGGAGATGATGCAGGAGGAGCGAAAGAGATTTATGAGAAACTTTTGCCCTACATGGATGGGTTCACATTGCGTTATTCTATCCTTGGACATCTTCAAAGAGGAGGAAAACCATCTGCTTTTGACAGAATCTTGGCCACAAGGATGGGAACTTTAGCTGTAAATGAATTATTAATCGGTTCTTCAGACGTCATGATTGGATCAAAAGGAGACGAATTACACCTGCTTTCTATCCAAGAATCGGTCGAAAATGAGGCCAAACCAGATTTAGGTAAATTAAATGTCATAAAAGATTTAAAAACAGTCGTCTGATATGTAGTGGTTTATAGGGCTAGGATTGCCATTGGTCGATTTTTTTGAAAAAAGATTCGAAAAAGCCATTGCGGATCAGGAAAGACTACATACCTTTGCCCCCGCTTAGAACGATAAGCACACAAGATTTGAAAGTTAAGGATGAGAAAATAATTTTAAAAAGTTTTAAGTAAAAGCTTGTTAAAATGAAAAGAGCATCTATCTTTGCACCCCGCTTATAACGATAAGCATAGAGGTTTTGAAAGAAGAAAAATTTGTTTTAATAAAAGTTTAATAAAAGCTTGTTAAAACGAAAAGAGCATCTATCTTTGCCCCCCGCTTATAACGATAAGCATTTGGGTTTTGAGAAGTGAAAAAGACAAGTGAAAAAAAATAATTAAATCTTTTTTAATTAAAGCTTGTCAGAATAAAAAAAGTGACTATCTTTGCACCCCCGCTTATAACGATAAGCGAATTTAAAAAGAGAGAGATTTATGACTGTGATAGGTTGTAGGTTAACAAGAAGAGTTCTTTGAGATATTGAGAAAAAAGGAAACAACGTAAGATAATACATTTTACGAAATTAATACGAAGTTCAAGAGCCAACAAAAAT
>JAWUWJ010000130.1:0-24960 GCA_034111925.1 Crocinitomicaceae bacterium | reverse complement strand
CTGCCACTCTGTCACATTTCCAACAAAGGCATAACATTTGACAAATACAACCTCGTGAAAAGAAGCAATCATCAATTCGGTTCGACTAGTGAAGCAATCATTTATCCAGTGTTGTTACTGGTCGCAATGTGGCTTGTTTATTGGGCGGATCATTTATTTCCATTCGTTCACTTTTACCAATACGGAGTAATGCCCGGCGAGGCATCAACCGTTTCTGGAATATTTCTTATGCCATTGATCCATGCGTATGAAGGCTTCGAACACATTCTGAATAATTCACTTCCGACCGCAATTCTGTTGGGCGCAATAATTTATTATTATCAGAAAATCGCGTGGAAGGTCTTTGTGATCTCTTGGTTGGGTACAGGGATTGGAGTTTGGTTGTTTGCCGCAAATAACAACAGCTATCACATCGGAATGAGCGGTGTAATTTATGCAATGGTAGGATTCTTATTTGTCTCAGGTGTCGTGCGGAAATATCTCCCACTTCAAGCGATTTCCTTGTTTGTTGTCTTTATTTATGGATCATTATTATGGGGCGTTTTCCCAACCGATCCCCAAATTTCTTGGGAAGGCCACCTTTCAGGTTTAGTTGTAGGAGTTTCTTTGGCATTCATTTACAGAAAGCAAGGCCCGCAATCACCCAAATACATGTATGAGATTGAAAAGGAATTAGGGATTGAACCTCCTGACCTCGAGGGGATTTGGAGAGAGAAAGTTGCTCAGGAGCGTCAAAGACAAGAGCAAATTGAGGAAATGAAAAAGGGAATGGCCGAGCAAATTGAAGAGCAGCGCCGACAACAACAGGAGCAATTTAACCTTCAGCGACAACAGCAACAACGTGAATCACCTGATCCGCTGCGTGTTATTTATCATTACCAAGAGCCTAAGAAGAAACCGAAGGACGATACTGATCAAGGACAATAGCAGTTCCCATTGAAGTTTCTGCCCAAGATTCAGAATTGAATTCCAAACAAATGTATTCGCCAGTATCCAATTCTAAACGGTTTTCAGTGAAGTAACTCACCAAATCCGAAATCCCAAAATTGTGGCCAATGATTAAGAGTTCCTTGTTCGAATCAAAGCCCCAAATTTTTTGAAGAATGTCTTGTTTTGAAGCCAAGTACAACTCAACGTGATAACTTGGTTTTGGATGAGCTTCTTGCAAAACAATTTCTGAAGTTTGACGTGTTCGTTGAGCATCACTGCACCAAATTTCATCTATAGAAGTAAGGGACTCAAAAAAGTCTCTTAACATAGAGGCTTGTTTAATTCCCTCCGCATGCAAACGACGGTCAAAGTCATGGCCAGATGAAGAAGAATACTCAGTTCTTGCGTGTCTTAAGATGTGGAGTTTCATAGTTCTGAATTCAATCGATTGTCAAATTTCACAATTTCTCGATGATTTCCAACCTTTTACCAAGCGAGGCCGTTATATGACTAGAAGTTAATTCGGAAGTGGAGGGAGAGAAGTGAAGTAAATTATGTAAATTACATAAAATATTGAAATTAAGACCGTTAAAAAATCGAATGGACATCACACCAGAAATAATAAAATCCTGTAATAGTGATGACCGTAATACGATCAATCTCATGTATGAGTATTGTTTCACAATGCTTATGCCCGTATGCTTCAGATACAATAAGAATGAAGAAGACGCACGTGCTGCATACAACAACGGTTTCCTCAAAATTCTTAACGGCTTGAAAAAAGTAGATGAAGGAATCAACTTCAATGCTTGGGCCAAACGAATCATGGTGAATTCCTTGATTGACGAGTATAGAAAAAATAAGAAATACAACACACAAATAACCAAAAGCGACAACGAGAGAGAACTGGACTTTCATTCGAAAGGACACAATAACGACGCTGAAAGTAATTTGGGGTATGAAAATATAATGATGCTCGTAAAAGAGCTGCCTGGAACTACTGCTAAAGTTTTCAATTTGTATGTAATTGAAGGGTATTCTCATAGAGAGATTGGTGAATTGCTTGAAATGTCTGAAGGGACGTCAAAGTGGCACCTGTCAACTGCGAGAAAATCACTTAGAGAGAAATTGGAAAGATTGGAAAATCAGAATCAGCGAATGGTGATATGAAATGGACAGATAAAGATATAGACAAATTGTATTCGGAAAGTTCCGAACGTCTTGCTTTTGAGTACAAGGAAGGCTATTGGGATGAATTTGACGCCCAACTTTCTGAAGTACAAGATGCCGATGGAGCCAAAGCGCCTTTGTCGGATGCTGCAATTGACAGCATGTATGCTGCAAGTTCAGCAGGTCTTGCCTTTGATTACAAAAACGATTATTGGAATGAATTCAATGCGTCGCTTCCTGATGGGGCGGCCACAGATTCACCAAAACCAGCATTAACAGATGTTGAGATTGATGCTATGTACGCAGCAAGCGCAGCGGGATTGTCATTCGATTATAACAACTCTTATTGGAATGAATTCAATGCGTCGCTTCCACAAGGAGCTGCTGCGGATTCACCAAAACCAGCTTTAACCGATACTGAGATTGATGCAATGTACGCTGCAAGTGCTGCAGGATTGTCATTTGATTATAAAGGGGCTTATTGGAAAGACTTCAATGCGTCGTTCCCTGCAGATGCTGTATTAACAGATAACGGGATTGACGAATTGTATCAAGAAAGCGCTGGCGATCTTGCGTTTGAATACAAACCTTCTTATTGGGAAGAGTTCAAAGGAAGAATTCGTAGACAACGTAGACCAGATTTCCTTTGGTTCACAACTGCTTTTTCATTTGTCGGTGTGCTAGGTGTTATGGCATTCATGAATTCAAATTCAGTTTCAGATTCGAAAACAGTAACTGCAAATTCAAATAAAATTGAAACGCAGAAAAATAAGATTTCAATTTCTCAATCGAAAGTTGAGAATACAGGTACTTCATCTAAAGTAGATGCTTCCGCAAATTCAGTAACGAGTTCGCCAGCGAATTCTGGTGAAATTGGAAATGGGATTGTGAATCCTTCAAGTGCTATTTTACCAGTCGGAAGTCAAGTAGTCGATCCAACTGTTCTTGTTAGTATACCTGTTGTGCAATCCCCAGTTAGAAGTCAAGTTGTACCGGTAACTCCAGAAGTGCCGGTCTTAGCTCTAACTCCTGCGATTCCAACAATTCCATCGAATGTAACAACTCCTGGTCAAGACATACGTCCAGTTGGACCTGATACAAATACACCTTCGCCGAACGGAACTATTGAAGCTCCAGTTGTAGTTGAAACACAGGTGACACCAGTAACTCCAGGTCAAGATATACGCCCAGTTGGACCTGATACAAATACACCTTCACCGAACGGAACTCAACAAGCGTCAGTTGTAGTTGAAACACAGGTAACTCCAGGTCAAGATATACGTCCAGTTGGACCTGATGCAAATACGCCTTCACCGAATGGAACTCCTGAAAATGGAAGTTTAGTTGAGAATAACGCAATTATTGTAAATCCAACTCTGAACGGAGCCGAACCGAACAATCCTAAGGATGTTAATTCAACTCAACCTTTATCGGCAGATGAGTTGGCAGCATTAGAGATTGAAACTGAAGTTAGACTTCCATATGGTGCTCATGATCCTTTAGATCTTTCTGTATCATTACCAGCGCCTTACCCAGGCTCTCCACTAAGCTTTAGCAGAGGAGCATTTGTATTGGCTTATGTACAAGGGATTGGTGGATTGTCTCAATCATTGGTTATTCCATCGGATGAAATTTCAAATTCATTTGGAATCGGTATCGGAACGGAAGTGCACAAAGGAAACTTTACGTGGAACTTCGGCGTGAATGCACTCGTTGAGAACCACAATGATCTAGTTTTAAACAGAACGGCTAAGGTGTACGGATTTGGATCGGATGTCTACCAATTCAACATTGATTACAAGCAAATGTATACGCTAGAAGCAATGATTGGAGTTGGGTACAACTTAGGAAGACATCGAATTGATTTAGGTGTCCGTCCTTCATTTGTAATGAGCTCGAGAGTTCACATTGAAGAACTTGGAACATCAACTACGGAATTTGCCTCTGATAACGATTATAACGAATCAAGAGATTTGTTCGGATTCATGGACGGGCTTCACAGATTTGGAATTAAACCAACGATAGGGTACATGTTCAAAGTTTCGCCTTCCATTAGTTTGGGCGCGACTATCGGGATAGAATTAAGGCCGTCAATAAACGAAGATTTCATCAAAGGAGTGAATAACACACGTCCTATTGATGGTCAGATATATTTAAGAAAAACATTGAGTTTTAGAAAGAAATGAGAAAAGTAAATACATATTTTTTGCTTTGTGCAGTAGCGGTATTAGCTCTTGGGTCTTGTACCAAAGAAGTGATTGTTTTGCCTGAACCAAATGATCCAGTTTTCACATTGAACGGGACTTTGGCTGGAATTGAATTTGATTTAGTTGCAGGTGATGATGACGCTTTTATGCATACAGGCACTGAGATGGTGAATGGAGTTAACCTATTTTCAGGAGAGCTTAGTAACGATGATTTTTCATTGGAGTTAGGGATTTTTGATGGGATGGTTGATAAACCTGGGCACATTACAGTAGATGAAATCAAGAATGTGACTCCAACATTTGCGAGGCATAGTTCTGAACCACTCCTTGTTTTATCGAAGTCGATGCTTGGAGGTAGCCAAGTTATTCAATCTGTAGACTGGTACATCAACAATACATTTGCTGGTTCTGGCGAAGTTAAAATTGAAGAACCTGGAAAATACGCTGTTTGTGCATTCATAACGTTTATGAATGATAGTACAAATCAATTGTGTGAAGATATTATTGTTGGATACGAACGAAGTGCAAACTTCTCAATTCTATATGATTTTCAACAAGGGCAACAAGGAGGATTTATTAACGCGAGTATTTCAGCTGTCGATGCTTCTGTTGTAAGTGTTGAATGGTTTGAGGATGATGTTTCAATTTATACAAGTCAAACGATAGGGCATCAGCTGAGTACTGAAAGTACACGTTTGAAGGCAATTGTTCATTTTGACAATGGAACTGTACGGGAGAAAACGGTAATCATTGATGGAGAAAGCAACGTCTATTCTGCGAAAAGTTTCTCAGTCATGGAAATGTCTTCAATATATGACGGTCCAAGTCAAGATTTTAATATTCGATTGAAAATCAAATCGGATGGCAAGACTTACTTGTCTGAATATGCCAATAATGAAAATTCAACTTTGGTAATTACTGGAGTGGAGTTTTACGGTAAAAACACCGAAGGAAATGATGTTTACAAAGTTGCTGGAGTTGTTAATGCTGTTGTGATGGAGGAAGTTACTGAAAAGATGGTTTCTGTGAACTTCTCAACCGTATTTGGGGTCGAGATTCAGTAATCCCATTTGAATCATTAGCTTTGTATTAAAATTAACCAGATGAGATTATTAGCCGCTACAGTTGCCTTCCTTCCTTTTCTAGGATTTGGACAAATCTTTTTAGACCAATCAGACTTTGCAGATGCAGATGATACTGTTCGAATGAGCAGTACTACTGATGCTGGAATTGATTTTGCTTCCACTGGCGCAAATATGAATTGGGATTACTCAGGTTTAGTTGCAGAAAGTCAAGAATTGCGCGAATTCAACGCAATGTCAAACGCTTCCGCTTTGGTGAATATCATTTTTGGAGTATTCGCTAGTTCGGATTATCAAGCCTCTTATTATTTACCAAATGATGATCTGCCTTTGGATCAACTGGGTGGAGTTTTACCGGTTAACATCACAGATATATTTCAATTTTCTAAATCTTCAAGTTCAGCAATTACATCTGTTGGAATTGCAATGGCGGTTGATGGAATTGAAATACCTTTCAAATCAGATACGATTGAAACGAGATATGAGTTTCCTCTGATGTATCAAAACGCATATTCATCGAATGGGTATACTAAGTTGGACTTGAATCCAATTCAAGACATCGTTTGGATTCAATACAGAACTAGAGATTCAGAAGTTGACGGTTGGGGGACTATAACAACGCCTTATGGGACTTTTGATGCACTTAGAGTTAAACATACCATTAATGAAGTAGATTCAATCTCATTGGATGTTTTCGGTGGACCTTTTACACTGCCATTAACACTTCCTGAAAGCTATATCTATGAATGGTGGGCGAACGGAGAATTGGAGCCTATTCTTAGAATTGAAACTTCTGATTTGGGAGGAACGGAAATCGTTTCTGGTATTGAGTACCGCGATAGCTTTGATCCTGCTCTAGTTGGAGTTGATGAAAAAACAATTGAAGTTGAACTCTATCCAAACCCCGTAATTGATGAATTAAAGGTGGTTGGAATGGATCCAGGATCAACTTTCGCAATTGTTGATGTACATGGAGCAATCGTCAATCAAGGTGTCTTAAATGCATCAGAATCTATACAAGTTGGTAGCTTAAGCAATGGAACCTATTCCATCGTTATCCTTTCAGGAGGAAAGTTAGCGCAGTCAACATTCATTAAACAGTAATTTAAACGTATTTTTGTCGAAAGGCAAATCAGTCTATCGCTGTTTCTTTCGGTTTTCCGAGGGAGAGGGAGGAAAGTCTGGGCTACATAGAGCAACGTACTTCTTAACGGGAAGGTGCAGGAGAAGTTTACTTTGACTGTAACAGATAGTGCCACAGAGAATATACCGCCTTGGTTCTGCTAAGGTAAGGGTGAAAAGGTGAGGTAAGAGCTCACCGGAGCGTTGGTGACAATGTTTGCGAGGTAAACCTTACGTGTTGAAAGACCATGTAAATCTCAAATTTAGAATTGCTCGTTCTAATATCTTCGGATTGTTGAGAAGGGTGGGTCGATTGATCTCGTCCGTGAGGGCGAGGCTAGATAAATGATAGACGTTACGCGTGTTGCGTGATTACAGAACCCGGCTTATGATTTGCCTTTTTATTTTCTCTTTTTAATTCTAAAGCTTCATTGATTACTTTTTCTGGAGAGGTCGGCATTTCCGGCGTTAGAATGAAAATCCAATTTGTTCTACCATCGACTTTATAGCGGATAAAAGTAGAACACAAACCAAGAAAACAGCGTGATTTTACTTTTTTAACCGTGCTCACAGACATCACTGAACTTCTTTTTTTCATAGAGCTAAAAATCAAAGTGTCTCCTTTTAAAGATGCAGATTGTGAATGCGAATAAATGTAAGAAACAATTAAATACGCCAATATTGAAGAGGCAACAGCTGTAATTAATGTTGTATAAGTTACTCCAGAAATTAGAATGATTGCAATCAATGATGAAACAACGAGAGCCACGAAAAAAGCCAAGAATATCTTTACTCTAGACAAGTATTTAGAGGATGTGAAATTCACTCTTCCCTCTGTTTCTTTTTGGTGGTAACGTTCTTTTTTAAGGCCCAATGAGTAGCTTTTAGGAACTTCGTGGTAGAAAAGTTCAATTCAAAATTGGCGAAAGTATTCCAATATTCAAAGAATCTCACCAAGTAATAATACGTACTTAGTAAGACTGAGCAATTTCTCAATGCCTGAATAGTGAGGTGAATTTGCCTCGTGTTAATGCACGGGAGACTATGTTTTCGTAGCAGTTAAACTGCTGGAGATGAACATCACTTAAGCTTGTTCAATATTCGTTTAAACATTAAATAATACTGCATTAATTCGTCAGATTTAACTTGATACAGCATTATATCCCTGTCAGTGTTGGTAACCGACATCGTGTTTAATTTTTCGTTTATATGTCTGTTGTTCGACGGGGAAAGATAGAAGTTAAGGAATGAAGTCGCTGCGCTAAAATGTTGCGCCTGGCTAGCGATACAAACAGTTCTCATATTATAAAACGTTCCGGAAGAGCTTGAGTTTGGGAAAGACAAATCTGTGCATTTCGAGAAAATGGAATCGCCTTTAAAATTACTTGAATAATTCTCGAATGTTGTAAGTACAACCGGAGCCGATTTAGCATTGTTGGCGTTCAAATCTTTAATCAGAAGCTCATTTTTTAATACCGATTCTGCCCATTCATACGATTTCACTTTATTGAATTTACTCATCAACGGAGCGAGCATCGGAATCAATTCATCTTCAGCTAAAGTATTTACGAACCGCGTGTTTTTTAAATCGTTATACGTTCGGATAACAACAGTCGTATCTGGATTGGAAACACAGACATACGGATCGATTCCAATTCCAATGTATTTATACTCTGTCGACATAAATCGAGCAAGATCTCTGAATTCCTC
The DNA here is from genome assembly GCA_034111925.1 of Crocinitomicaceae bacterium. Taxonomy (GTDB): domain Bacteria; phylum Bacteroidota; class Bacteroidia; order Flavobacteriales_D; family Crocinitomicaceae; genus UBA4466. Next base: position 16,739 of record JAWUWJ010000130.1, on the reverse strand, counting down.
TTTGACATGATTTATTGAATGAAAAAGATCAGTACGACTTAGATTGTAGACGTTGTACAGAGATTTAATCATCACCAAATCAATGCCGTGTCCGTATTTGTTTCCTTGAATTTCACCTACCAAACTCGATGCGTCAATATGCTTAATGATGATTCGAATTTTTTTCTTCTTGGCGAAATCGCTAAACATTAAAGTATCTTCTTCATTTAAATAGTCCGAAGCGATGACCAATGTCTTGTTCTTTTCTGAGGATGCGTTTTCCACATAACAGCCTGAAATAATAAGGCTTAGGGCTGTTAAGACAAGGAGGGATGACAATTTCATGGAAGCAAAGATATCCAATTGGATTGATAAAATTTAAAGTGTCAATTGATTCCTGAAGACAAACCTTAGCTTTTTAGTATTTTTGTGGGAAAATTGAGGCAATGGCAGATAAAACGAAAGAAAACAAGATCACGAAAATTCTTGAAGATTTGAATTCAACGGATTCGAAAAAAGTCACTAAGGCGATCAAGTCACTGGAAGCACATGGTGATGTTTCATTTATCAAACCTTTGGCCGATAAATTGATGGCGGGAGTTTCTGAAAAGAACAAAACTGAAATCGTTGAGTTGTTAAGTAGCTTAAAGGATACGACTGTTTGTGCGGATGTAATGGATATCATCGAAGACAAAAAGTATGCAGCGATTCGTCAAACGATGCTTTCTACCATTTGGAACACCAAGGTCGATTTTAGTGATTACATCGATGAATTCGTACTTATAGCAACGACAGGAACGTTCTTGGAAACATTGGATTGTTTAACGATCATAGAAAACCTTGAAGGGCCATTTATGGAAGAGAATATCCTAGAATGCCAATTGCACCTAAAAAACTACATGGAAAGCAATCCACCTAGAGACGAGCAAAAGGCACAATTGTTAAGCGAAATCGCTATTGCAATTAAGGATTTTAATGAAAATCTTCAGGAGTAACGTCCCAACCGTAGCGCTTTTTCAATAAATCGAATGTGAACGCTCTCACGTTTTCATTTTCAATATGATCAATTACTTCTGTGATAAACGCAGAAACAAGTAATTGTGTCGCAGCTCTTCGAGACAAACCTCTTGCTCTCAAATAAAAGATCGCATCGTCGTCCAGTTGACCTGTTGTCGATCCGTGAGAACACTTAACGTCATCCGCATAGATTTCTAACTCAGGCTTCGAATTAACCGCTGCGTTATCAGAAAGAAGAACGTTTCGGTTCGATTGAAAAGCATTGATCTTTTGGGCGTCTTTACGAACGTAAACTTTACCGTTAAATACAGCCGTTGAATTTTCATCCATAACGCCTTTGTACAACTCATGCGACTCACAATTAGGAACTTTATGATCCATAATTGAATGATTGTCGACGTGTTGTTTCCCTTTTAAGATGTAAGCGCCATTCAAATGCGTTGTACAATTTTCTCCGATCACATCAACGTTCAAATTGTTTCGAACCAATCCACCGTTTAAAGTAATTGTGTTGATCGTAAACGTTGAGTCTTTGTCTTGCTCAATTTGTTCTGTAGAGATATGGAAAGATGCTTCGTTCTCAAATTGAACTTTGTCAATTGTCAAGAAAGCGTTTGCTCCAACTTTTATTTCAGCCGTAACATTCGCAAATGATTTTTCGCTTCCTTCAGTCGCAAAGAACCCTTCAACGATATTCGCTTTCGAAAAAGCTCCAGCGTTAATGACCGTCTTGAAATTTGAAAGTTGTTCGTTTCCATCAAGAATATGAATCACTTGAATTGGTGTTTCAACTTGTGCTTTGTCAGCAATGGTAATTGAAGCGCCATCAATCAAGTGTGTTGTGTTTAATGCGTTGAAGACTTCACCTTCGTTCTTAATGATACTTGAAGTCATTCCCGAATCGCTCAATAATTCAACAGTAACTCCTTCCGGAATTTCAGTAGAAGATAAGTCAGCAGCATAATGACCATTCACAAAAACAAATGTTGCTTTTGTTGGGTCAATGATGAAATCTTCAATATTTTGAACGTTTCCAGCGCTGTTCTTAAAGTCAATCTTAGACAATTTCGCAACACGCGTGTATTTCCAATGCTCGTTACGAGTTGTCGGAAGGTCTGTGTTCTCTAATGTCGCCTCAGCCAACGATTTCAATTCTTCTGGAATCGAGATCGAAGTTCTGGAAAGACGTGAGATGAACTCTTTTTTATTTTCTGCAATCATGCTCATTTCAATCAACTCTTAGTTCGCTAATTCTTCTTTAATCCAATCGTATCCCTTTTCTTCCAATTGAAGAGCAAGTTCTTTTGTTCCCGTTTTTACAATTTTACCATCGTAAAGAACGTGTACAAAATCTGGAACGATATAATCCAAAAGTCTTTGGTAGTGTGTAATAACAATGGTAGCATTTTTGTCACTTTTCAAAGTGTTCACACCGTTTGCTACGATACGTAAAGCATCAATATCCAATCCTGAATCTGTTTCATCAAGAATGGCCAACTTTGGATTCAACATCGCCATTTGAAAGATCTCATTTCGTTTTTTCTCACCTCCAGAAAATCCTTCATTTACACTTCTAGACGCCAATTTAGAATCAAGCTCCACTAACGCAGATTTTTCACGAACCATTGCCATGAAATCTTTTGCTGAAATAGGATCTTCTTTTTTGTGCTCTCTCGTTTCGTTGATCGCAGTTCTCAAAAAGTTAACATTTGAAACACCTGGAATTTCAACTGGATATTGAAAAGCAAGGAACAAACCTTCACGAGCTCTGTCTTCTGTGTCCATTTCAAGTAAATCCTCACCGTCAAATTGAACCGAACCTTCAGTTACCTCATATTCTTCTCTACCAGCCAATACAGACGCCAACGTACTTTTCCCAGCACCGTTTGGTCCCATAATCGCGTGAATCTCTCCCGCTTTTACTTCAAGGCTCAATCCTTTTAAGATTTCCTTTCCCTCAATGTTCGCGTGTAAATTATCTATCTTAATCATTGTCTTATTTTTATCGATTATTCGATTTTCCGATTATTTGATCATTCGAAAAACCCAACCTCTAACTCCTAATTCCTAACCTCTAACTCAAAACTACCTTTGTCGAACCTTCGAAAAATCGAATAATCCAACGATCGACTTTAACCAACCGATCCTTCTAAACTAATCGACAGTAACTTCTGCGCTTCAACAGCAAACTCCATTGGAAGCTGGTTTAATACTTCTTTACAATATCCATTCACGATTAAGCTAATCGCTTTCTCTTCGCCAATCCCTCTTTGTTTGCAGTAGAAAATTTGATCTTCTCCAATTTTAGAGGTTGTTGCTTCGTGTTCTATTTTTGACGTGCTGTTTTTACACTCGATGTATGGGAACGTGTGCGCTCCGCATTCATCCGTCATCAATAAAGAATCACATTGAGAGAAATTTCTCGAGTTCGTTGCTCCTTTGTGTATTTGAACCAATCCACGGTACGAGTTTTGTGATTTACCCGCTGAAATCCCTTTAGAGATAATCGTGCTTTTGGTGTTTTTACCAAGGTGAATCATTTTCGTTCCAGTATCCGCTTGTTGAAAATGGTTGGTAACAGCAACAGAGTAAAATTCTCCAATTGAGTTGTCACCTTTCAATATACATGAAGGGTATTTCCATGTCACAGCAGATCCCGTTTCAACTTGCGTCCATGAGATTTTAGAATTCGTTCCGCAAATTCCACGCTTCGTTACGAAGTTGAAAATTCCACCAACACCATTCTTATCGCCAGGATACCAGTTTTGAACCGTTGAATATTTTATTTCTGCATTGTCCTTTGCGATCAACTCAACAACTGCAGCGTGCAATTGGTTTTCATCTCGCGATGGTGCAGTACAACCTTCTAAGTATGAAACGTAAGATCCTTCGTCAGCAACTACAAGCGTTCTTTCAAATTGACCCGTTCCGCCTTCGTTAATTCTGAAATACGTTGAAAGTTCCATTGGGCATCTCACTCCTTTCGGAATGTAGCAAAATGAACCATCCGTAAATACAGCAGAGTTTAAAGCTGCGTAGAAATTATCTGTTGATGGAACAACCGTTCCCATATTCGCTCTTACCAATTCAGGATAATCTTGAACGGCTTCAGAAAATGAACAGAATATAATTCCAAGTTCTTTTAATTTCGATTTGAATGAAGTTGCAACAGAAACAGAATCCATAACGAAGTCAACTGCGACATTCGTTCCAGTAAGGCGTTTTTGCTCTTCCATAGAGATTCCCAACTTTTTCATTGTCTCCTTCATTTCCGGATCAACGTCATCCCAACTTTCGTACTTCTTCGTCTGCTTTGGCGCAGAATAATAGCTGATATCTTGAAAGTCTGGTTTCGCGTAATGAACATGTGCCCATTCTGGTTCGATCATTTCTTTCCACTTACGAAAAGAATCCAACCTAAAATCAAGCAACCATTGCGGCTCTTCTTTTTTGGCAGATATAAATCGAATTACTTCTTCACTTAGACCTTTAGGAATCTTATCTGATTCAATATCTGTTGTAAAACCAAATTCGTACTCTTGGTCTTCAAGGTCTTTTGCTAATTCGTTTTCGGTATAATTTGACATGTTTCCGATTATATTGAAAATGATTCACCACATCCGCAAGTTCTATCTGCATTTGGGTTTACAAATACAAAGCCTTTACCGTTTAGTCCTCCAGAAAAATCTAAAGTTGTTCCAACGAGGTATAAAAAGCTTTTTTTGTCTAAGACAACTTCAATTCCGTTGTCTTCAAACGATTTGTCTGTTTCCTTGCGCTCATTATCGAAGTCCAATTTGTACATCAATCCAGAACACCCTCCTCCTTCAACGCCAACGCGAATGAAGTATCCATCTTGCCCCTCGTCTTCCATGAGACGAACGGCTTGTTTTTTAGCTGAGTCTGTTACAGTTATCATTTTTCTTTATTTAGAATAATTATAAATAAAACTATTTCTCAGTGCAAAAATACCTAATTTGTGGTATTGTTGCAAATAAAAATAAGGGTTATATGATTAGATTTAAAACTTATTCAATTGCCGTTTTTACAGTAGTACTGATTTCCAGTTGTTCAACGACAACTGTTGAGGAGGACGTACAGCAATATTGCAAGTGCATGGAAAATGTCAAAAGCAATTCTGACATAAAAGCGTGCATTCCACTTGCTGAAAAAATGAAGGATAAATATGGAAGTTCACCTGAAGAGGCGGAGTACATTATTGAAAACATTAAAAAATGTGGGCGAATTGAGGAATAAGTATCAAGAAGTTTAGAGTTGTTTTATTCTATTTGCATCATTGTTTATCCTAAGCAATTGTACTGAATTTTTATCAATTGAAGAAGACCTTACCGAGTATTGTCAATGTTAAAGAAGGTCGGGGAGGACATTGGATGCGCTCAGGCCCTTGTAGAAAATTGAGAAAAAGAATAGCCAAGAAATTCAAAGACGACCATAAGGCGATAGAATACTTTTGGATTCATGAGTTCGACTGCATCGAAAGTGTTTAGGGAATGTTAAATTTGTTGTAAGTATTAGAAATTGAATGAACGTCTACCAAGGATTCGAACAACTTGAGAAAATTCCCAACCCAGTCCTAACGATTGGGACTTTTGACGGGGTGCATATCGGCCATCAAAAGATTATTAATCAACTCAATAAAGAAGCGAAAGCGATTGGAGGAGAATCCGTTCTTTTTACTTTTTATCCGCATCCTAGGATGGTACTTTATCCTGAGAATCACGGTTTGAAGTTGATCCAAACGCAAGTTGAGAAAATCGACAAATTGCGACGATTTGGATTGAAAAACATCATTATTCATCCTTTCACTAAAGAGTTTTCGCGTTTAACCGCCCTTGAATTTGTTCGTGATTTCTTGGTTAATCAATTGCATGTAAAGAAGTTGGTGATTGGTTACGACCATCAATTTGGAAAGAATAGAGAAGGATCAATCGATTTCTTGAGAAGTGTAAGTGACACGTATGGATTTGAAGTCATTGAAATTCCAGCCTTGGAAATTGACGATGTAAATGTAAGTTCAACCAAAATTCGAAATGCGATCTTAAAAGGCGAAACGGATCGAATCTCAGCATTTTTAGGCGAACCGTTTGAATTGCACGGAAGAGTAATTGCAGGTCAAGCTTTGGGTCGCCAAATTGGTTTTCCTACGGCAAATATTGATATTGAAAGCGATGTTAAATTGTTGCCGAAAGCAGGAGTTTACGCTGTGAATGTTTTACTTCCTGACGGTTCAATTAAAGAAGGAATGCTGAATATTGGCACGAAACCGACGGTGTCAAATTTAAATTCTGTTTCTGTTGAAGTTCATATCTTCGATTTTAATAAAGATATTTATGATCAATATGTTACGGTACAGTTATTGACTAGATTCCGTGACGAATACAAGTTTGATTCCGTTTTTGATTTGAAAGAACAGTTAAGTAAAGATGAAGTTTCTATCCGCGATTATTTTATTTCTGGTTTGTAGTTGTGCTTTTGCGCAATCAGAAGAGTATGTGATATACAAATGGGAAGACCTTCCCGCAACGTATGACGCGGATACTATTTACGGTTTAAGTCTCTCAAAAATGAAGTTGGAAGCTGTGCCGCAAGGATTATCAAAATTTCACAACTTAATACATCTCGACTTAGGTAAAAATAAACTTGACGAGCTTCCAAATTTTATCGGTGATATGAGCAAGATCACTATTTTGAATCTCGAAAAGAACAAGTTCACAAGCATGCCAAATGAGCTCTGTCGAATGAAAAACGTTGAGCGGCTTATTTTAAATAGAAATTTTCTAAGCACTTTGCCGTCTTGTATTGAATACCTCAAAGGAGTTAAATACATCGATTTATACGACAATCCAATTACAAGACTTCCTGAGAGCTTTGAAAGAATGCAAAACTTGGAAGAAATTGACTTTAGTGGAATTCGATTCGGTGCTAGTTTCCAAGAGTCTTGGCGAAAACGGTTGCCCAATGTAAAGTTCATTTTTGAAGACGCATGCGATTGCATGAAATGATCAGTAAGATCAATCCTTTCAAGTGTCTTTTATCTATTTCTTCAATTTGATTCTGCCCAATTAAAGTTAGAATCGCACCATTTTTCTTTCTAAATCCTTCACTCTGAAAGAATATAGCTTTCATGATTTGTAGGAAATCGTTAATTTAGTCAACGTTTATGCAAGAACTCACGTCTGTGTGTACAGTGGATACGCGGTTTTAATTGTTAACCACTAGTCGTTCAGTACTGTTCACGCTCTAAACGTTGGGTTCAACAAGAATGAGAACTGTTACTTTTAATATTAAAATAAGAAGAGTACGATGAGAAAGTTACTACTAGTTGCAGCAATTGGATTAACCTCAGTTGCATTTGGACAACAGCTTCCCCAGTACAGTCAGTACAATAGAAATCAATTCATGGTCAACCCTGCGGCAGCGGGTGTATTTGACTTTACAGATATTACTATTGGTGGAAGATACCAATGGGCAGGATTTGATAATGCACCAATGACAGCTTATGTTTACGGTTCTACTGTTCTTTCTAAAGATAAATCACGATACAATCCTTCATTACGAACAAGTGACTGTCCAGTTTGGGCGCCCAAGGCGAATACGGGGAAAGTGAAACATGCGCTTGGGGGGCAGTTCATTTCGGATCAATACGGTGCGTTTAGAAAAGTTTCTTTCGCAGGAACTTATGCTATTCATATCCCAGTTTCAAGAAAACACAACTTGTCCTTTGGAACTAAAGTAGGGCTTTCGAACAGTATGTTTTTACAGGAAAGAGCTACAGTTCTTACATCAATGCCTGGTTACAATGGACCTTCAGTGAATGATCCTGAATATGACGAATTCGTTGCGAATCAAAGCAGTTTGAATTTTTTAGATATCGGAGCAGGATTCTATTTCTATTCTGAAGATATGTATATCGGAGTTTCTGCCGATGAGTTAACAACCGACATCGTAAAGTTTGGTTCTGGATCGGCGAATTTTGATCCAAGAATGCACTTTAATTTTACTGCGGGATATAAAATCCCATTGAGTAGAAAAATCTCATTGATGCCATCTGCTTTAGTGAAAGTTATGGCGAGAGCTCCTATTGCAATTGAAGGTTCCCTTCAACTTGAATTTGACGAACGTTTTTGGATTAGTACTTCTTATCGCCATACTGATGCTGTAGTATTAGGGCTCGGAGGAGTAATCAGCAACAAGTTTAAATTGGGATATTCATTTGATATGTCATTGTCCAAATTCAACCAGTACACCTTTGGTGGCCACGAGTTGATTCTAGGATTAATGTTAGGTCGATAACCACTTATTGATAACCACTATTGAAAACCAAATAATGAAAAAAACGACTTTTGTTTGTGCGATAGTCTTGTTGTGCTCAATGACAACTAATGCACAATTTTGGGATTATAGCGAACCTGCAAAATTAACAGGGACGATCAATAGTGTCGAATCCGAGGAGAGCATTCCAGTATTTTCAAAAGACAGCTCAACGCTCTATTTTGTACGAACATTTGATAAGGCTAACAAAGGGGATGCGAACGATCAAGATATTTGGAAAAGCACCAAACAAGACGATGGTTCTTACTCGGCACTCGAAAGAATAAAATCACTGAATAATAAATTCAACAATGCCGTGGTTGGTTTGAGCAGCGATGGCAGTTCAATGTATTTATTAAATGCATACGACGGTAAAAAGGATCAAACGAAAGGGATCTCTTTTTCTAAAAACAAAGGAGGAAACTGGTCAACACCTGAGCCAATTCTTATAGATGGTTTGGATATTGATGGTGATTTTTACGGATTCCATGTAAACGAAAAAGAAGATGCAATAATCATTTCATATAAAGGTCCTGGAACGAAAGGAGAGGAAGATTTATATGTTTCTACCAAGTCAGGCGAGAAATGGTCTTCACCTGTTCATATGGGGTCGGCCATCAATTCAGCAGGATTTGAGATTTCACCTTTCTTGTCGAAGTCTCAAGATACATTGTTCTTTTCGAGCAATGGATTCGGAGGTGAAGGCGATGCAGATATCTTCTATTCGATTAAACAAGGAGGTTGGTCGGATTGGTCAGCGCCTAAGAACCTTGGATCGAGAATTAATTCACCAAAATTCGATGCTTACTTTAGCTACTCAGGAAAACACGCTTATTGGTCAAGCAACAGAGATAACGAGAGAAGTGATATTTATAAAATTGAAATTTTCACACCGCCACCATTGGAGATTGAATGTGCAGCACTTCCTGCAACAGTCTATAAAGGGGCCGACGGTTCTATTGATTTAACGATTGAAAGCGGTGCTGCTCCATATACGTTCTCATGGTCGAATGGGACGAGCACAGAAGATGCTTTGACATTGTCAAAAGGAGAATATACTGTGACGGTTACGGATGCTGCTGGACAAGTGAATACAACGTCTTGTTTTGTTGAAGAGCCCCCAATGCTGATTGACCCTGTTGTCGTTTTGGATTACGAAAATTACGAATTCAAACACAATTTCGGATACAACAAGAACAAGTTGTCTGTGTCAAGAGGAGAGCTTAGAAAATTCATTAGAAGTATTGAAAAAGATTTTAAAAAGGGTCGAGCAAAAGTGACAATTAGAATTGTTTCTTCAGCGTCTCAAGTTCCAACAGCAACGTTCGGGACGAATGAGAAATTAGCAGACGTGCGCGCTGAGAATATGAGGTACGATCTAATGAATTACTTCAAAAAGAAATACGCTGAGAAGATTATCATTGTTGTTGATAAAACGATTGTTGGCGGGCCTACTTACGAAGAAGATGCAGCGAATAAAGACAAGTATGTTCCTTTCCAATTTGTTGAATTGGTGACAGAATAGGACTCAAAAAAAACGATTGAAATACGGAATTGATCTCAGTTCCGTATTTTTTTTGTTCAAGAATTAATCGAACTTAATCGCCTTCACAGGATTGATTCTCGTAATCACAATACTTGGTAAGATCAGCGAAACGAGACAAACGAAGAGCGTTGCAACGTTTAAAATTAGCCAATGCCAAACGTTGAGCTCAATTGGAACTTGGCTCAAGTAGTAAACTTCTGGATTTAAAGGAATAATACCAAACTGGCTTTGTGCAAAGCAAATTCCAAGTCCAATTACATTTCCAATCAGCATTCCTCGGCCAATTAAAAATCCAGCTTGGATCAAGAATATCTTTCTAATTTTCCAATTTGTTGCACCCATTGATTTCATCATTCCAATGAAATTCGATCGAATCAAGATGAGGACAAGCAGCGCAGATCCCATGTTGATTATACCTATGATAATCATCAATGACAATATGATAATTACGTTGATGTCCAAGAAGCCAAGCCAAACGAAAATGTCTCTTTGGTTGTCTTTAATACTTGTCACTTGAAGCATTTCATTAAATGGTGTTGGGATAAACTCAACCTTTTTTTCAATGTCTTTCGTGATTGCCGATAAATCATCCCAATTTTTAACGTTGATTTCAAACCCGCCAACATAATTGTGCGAACTTCCGTTGCCTGCAATCATCTCAAGGGTTACCGTTTTAGAAGGTGCTTTTAGCGAAAATTTCGATCCTGATTGGTTAAGATAGGTCCGTTTTAATTCACCGTTATCATCCATTTCAAAATCACAGTCGCCGTAAGGATCACCTTCAACTGTGACTTTAATGTAAGCTGTGTCTGGGATTGCGGAATCTTCTATTGGGGCATTTAAACCGCTCCAACTGTCTGTGGCAATAATTCTGTAAGTTGTGTCTTTATGCGGCCAAAGACCCAATGCGGTTACCCCTGAGAATCCACTTCCGCCCCAATTACATCGGTATAAACCATTTCCTCCATTAATATTTAAACGAACAGTTATGTTCCCATCAACACCTAAAGTGTCGTCCAATTCTGGTGTAATATGAATGCCCCAATCGTTTAATTTTTGCACCGTTCTTAAATCGGACATCACGATTTTTTTGTCAAGTTCTTCCAGCCCTGTTTCGTAAATCCCCGAAACAACGAATTGGTTGATCACCGGTTGCGTCCGAACGAAATAGGCATTGACTGTATCGCCAACCGTGAAATTAAGATTGTCACTTAACTTTTTGGAAATCAAAATTTTGTTCGAGACTGAGTCACTAAAAACGGGGATTTTTCCTTCTACAAGATTGTCCTTAAAAAAGGACCAGTCGTAATCGTCATTGACCCCTTTAAGAACCGTTCCATAGACATTTTGCTGAATTTCGCTCGTGTCTTTTCCGCTTGGAAGTGTGTACTTTATTTCGTTTTTTTTGGATTGAAAAAGAACGGGCTTGTATCCAACTGGAAAAATAGTCTTTACTCCTTTCTGACTTTTAATGCTTTCAATGAAAGGTTGATCTTTCCGAATAGGTTCACTTTCGTAGATACTTCCTTCGCTTGCTCCCATGATAAAAATATGAGATCCAAACCCGCTTACTTTTTGGCGCACTTCTTGCTGAAACCCTGTGACAACAGCAATGGTGATTAAGTTAACGATAACTGCCAGCGCAATACTTATAATCGAGATGCGTACAATAGGTTTGGAAACTTTCTTACCTTGTACGACACTCTTTAGGGTTTTCTTAGATATGAAATATTCGTACGACAAATTTAATCTTGGTTTTTGGCTAAAATACACAAAGGATTTGTGCTTGAAAAGTATTTTCATCCTTTTGATTTTTTCTTGTGAGCAGGCTGAAGCCACAGTTCCAAGTATTGATCCTCCTGGGAAGTTAACCTACGATGAACCGACAATTACAGCGGCATCTTATCCAGAAACATACATGCATTTGTTGGAAGGAAAGAAGGTCGGCGTTGTGGGAAATCAAACCTCTATGGTGGATGACACGCATCTTGTAGATACAATGATCGGGAGTGGAATTAATGTGATTCGAGTGTTTTCACCAGAGCATGGATTTAGAGGAGATGCAGACGCTGGAGAGCATGTAGGGAATCAGAAAGACGAGAAAACGGGACTTCCAATTATTTCGCTTTATGGGAAGAATAAGAAGCCTTACGACAGCCAACTGGCAGGATTGGACATTGTAGTGTTCGACATTCAAGATGTTGGAGTTCGCTTCTATACTTACATTTCTACGCTGCACTACGTCATGGAAGCGTGCGCTGAAAATAACATTCCATTAATGATTTTAGACCGTCCAAATCCAAATGGACATTACGTTGATGGGCCTGTTTTGGATCTCAAATACAAATCATTTGTTGGAATGCATCCTGTTCCAATTGTTCACGGAATGACGATTGGTGAATATGGAAAAATGATCAATGGCGAAGGGTGGCTTAAAGGAAGTATTAAATGTGATTTGACTGTTATTGAATGCAGTGATTCGTACACTCATTCTTACCGTTGGTGGGTTAATATTCCGCCATCGCCCAATTTGAGATCACAACTTTCGATTAGTGTTTATCCAAGTTTGTGTTTACTCGAAGCGACAGACGTTACAGTCGGTCGAGGTACAGATGGTCCATTTGAACGATTTGGACATCCGAGCTTTCCAGACTCTTTGGAATTTAGTTTTAGACCTGAACCCAATCTTGGGGCAAAACATCCGAAACACAACGCTAAAAAGTGCTATGGATTTGATTTGAATTCAGACAAGATGAATTTGCGAATGTACAAGTTGGATTTGAGCTTCTTAATTGAGGCAAACAAATACATGAAAGGCGATATGTTCCTCGGAAAGAAAAAGAACATGTTCAATCTATTGGCTGGAAACGGCGTCTTATTAGGACAGGTTAAAAAGGGAATGACGGAAGATCAAATCCGTGAAACGTGGAAAGATGATCTGGATGCGTATATGTTGATTCGTGAGAAGTACTTAATTTATGGATTATAATTATTTGGTCTGGTGTTTCGAGTTTCGATGGTTTTGAAGCTATGTAATGTGCGGGATTTAAAGATTGTTTCGAAGATAGTATGGGTTTGTTTATAGATAAGTGATCTCTCGAAGCGTATGCCAGCATGGAGTTTAGGTAATCATTATCTTTAAAGCAGATTAATAGATTGTATTGGAATCGTTGTTTTGCATAATTTGTATCTTTACTAGTATAAATTCAAGCTAAAAAACCGCAATCGCTGATTTAAATGACATACTATCCGCTTATGACAAGAATGTTTCTAGATTAAACAACTTGATCAGATTGTATGAGCAAACATCAGTGGGCACAAGCGGAAGGCGTGCAATTGAGTTGGACTTACTGAGGGCAATCGTTGTTTTTACGCATTCAACTCTTGAAGATTTTATTCGAAGCATAATGGAGTTTAGAGCTCCTCATTGGGGAGATGAGTTTTTAAATCGAGTCTCTTTATCTGGCCTGTCTGAAACTGGAAGAGCTACCAAATTTAGCTTAGGAAATTTGACAAAGTTTAGAGGTCAATCAGTAGATGATGTTTTAAAAATATCCATTGAAGAGTACTTGACCAAACAAAGTTTTAATAATACTTCTGATTTAAGTGGAGCTATAGAGAATTCTGGCTTAACGGTTAATCAAAATATTAGAAATCATTATCCACTTTTGGAGCAAATGATAAGTAGAAGACATCAGATCGTTCATAATGCAGATAGAAATTTAAACTCTTCATCAATTAGTTATAATTCTATATCATTGGGAAAAGTTAGAAAATGGAAGAACGCAGTAGATGATTTTAGTGTTGAAATAATTATACAATTACGTACAATATGAATTTGGGAGCGTTCGTCATATTTAAAGGGAAAAATGGGCAGTATTACTTTAATTTAAAGGCTTCAAGTGGTGCCGTAATATTGCAAAGCGAAGGATATACAACAAAACAAGGCTGTTTGAGTGGGATAAATTCTGTTAAATCGAATGCGCTAGACTTCAATCAATATGCGAGAAGAACATCTAGGGACGAACGATACTACTTTGTATTGAAGGCGAAGAATGGTGAGGTTATTGGAGTGAGTGAATTATATTCAAGCCAAGGAGCTAGAGAACATGGTATCAACCAAGTTTCAGAATCAACTGAATTAGATGTTCAAGATAATTCCAGTTAGTAGTGTTGGGTCTAGAATTGATAATTCTAGTGTAATTGTTTTTACATACAACGTTCTGAAAATACGAACCGAGCAGGCTAAAAAGTTTGTTTTTTAAGGAGGTAGGAATAGTATTGTTAACACATTAGTGATTTCTCGAAGTAGCTGCCCGCATTGGGTGCAGTGCGGTTAGTAGCAGTCCATCATACACTATTTTTTACTGCTTTCTTTATGAGATAATATGATGCTGGGATGAAAATAATTTGAAAAAATAATATTATGCCTAAAATTGAAAATAATAATTTTATACTAAACCCTTTATCAATAGAGGCATAGAAAACTGTACAAACCCAGAGTATGAATGTGTAAATGGCTGGGAAGGGATAGATTCTTAATTTGTCCAGACTTAAAGGAGTAGAGTAATCCCGGAAAAATGGCTCCTTCTCGATAATTGTGAACTCTAAGTGTAAATGTATTCTCACTCAGTCTAAATATTTTGAGTTTACCGTTATGTCGCTCTAATTTTACATAGCGGGACTTATCTAATTTGAATTTCGTAATGAATTCGGATTTTGTCAAACTAAGGTTTTCAATTGTTACTAGCGGCTGACACAAGGCGTTGGCATAGTTTTCAACCTAAATTGGTTTCTCGAAGCTAGGAATAGTATTCTTATACTTGACTGATCAAACGAAGAATAGAGCCTATGCTTACGCTTAGTGTGTGTTAGCATTTCGTTTTTATGTTTTGAATTAGTTAAATATTTTTTTTATGTCCTTGGATTTCAAATTATATGATACAGCCTTATATGATTGATACATCTTTCCATGCTCCAAACTATAAATCCGGACATATTTATCTGTACAACTCTTAACATAATCAAAGATATAATTCACCTGATTACTTGTGATTTTTTTTTGCAAATCTGACTGTAGAAATAAATTGTACAGTCATAGGACAATGCTTGAAGATCTTTCCAATATCGTGTTTTTCTCTTTCATCTCCGTTCCATTTATTGTATTTAAACTGCACATAGTTTGGAACGTATAATGTATCTCGTTTTGTTAATTGTTTCAGTGTATCATTAATCATTTCGGACTTATATAAACTTTCTCTTTGAGAAAGTGTTAGGCTCTTCTGAACGTCAGATAAATATTGACTTATGAGTCCTGGAGTCCAGTTTTTTAATGTGCTTTTCTTATATAAAGAATCTAGTGATGAAGGACCTCCACGAGTGTAAGCTATTGTATTCATTGTGTTAAGGTTCGTGAAAAGTTCAATTCTGCAATAATTGAGAGTCTCCCAATAATTAATGGCTTCCAGTTTTAAAGTAAGAAATACATGCGAAAAACTGGAAGATTGGTAATTTTCAGGGGAAAGATGAATATAATAACTTTGTAAAATGAAATAGGAATATTTTCCTTCTGAGTAATCGTCAAGCTCATTATAACCAATTACTTTAATATTCGTGAGACTCCATACTGAATCAATAGCTCTCTCGAATTCTATTTTATTAGGCATATCTTGTTCACGCAGTAAAAAAAGAGTCGTAGTATTGGTTAAACTATCCATCTCTTGTTGCGAGAATATCATATTTTCATGAGCAGTAAACTCTTTTAGTAAAAGTTGACAACTTGCATTGTGACTGTTTAAACAAAAAAGGAATAGTATTAATGCTGGAAGACTTTTTTTCATAATTTTTTTTATTGTGGTCAATGAATGCTAACTCCCTTCTAAAAACGATTCAATCCTAAACTATGCTCAACTACTTAAAAGTATTAATCTCCGCAGCATTTTTCAAAACCTTTTCTTTCATCCCTTCCATATACGCAAGCATCGTTTTCAATACTTCTGGATCCGCTGAAGCGATAATTTTTGCCGCTAAAATCCCTGCGTTTTTTGCTCCGTCTAAGGCAACTGTCGCAACTGGGATTCCACCAGGCATTTGAAGAATGGATAAGATACTATCCCAACCATCGATTGAATTTCTTGATTTAACGGGAACTCCGATAACAGGAAGAGGTGTTAATGATGCTGTCATTCCGGGTAGGTGAGCTGCTCCTCCCGCACCTGCAATGATTACCTTCAATCCACGAGTATGCGCTGATATAGCATAGTCGAACATTAACTCATGAGTTCTATGCGCTGATACAATATTGACCTCGAAATCAACTCCAAGTTCTTTCAACACGTCCATTGCTTCTTGCATCACCGGCATATCCGATGTGCTTCCCATGATAATTCCAACTTCAACCATATGATTTGTTTTTTGACAAAGATAGTATTCAAATTATGAATTGTAAATTCTTGAATTATGAATTGTTAAAACCAAGGCTCGATGATCCCGTAACTCCTTTTTTTTGAGTTAATAATTATCAATTACGCTTCCGTCAAAACCTCTTCCTTAACAATACTCTCGTCTCCCCAGTTTTCCAATTCAGATTCAGTCCACAATTCAGGAAAGAAAATACGTCTTTGGTATTTTGGGTGCATGTATTTCTGCCATTCGCTTCCTCCAGTTGCCTCAACACTTGTTTCTCCGCTGTTCAGGTATTTTCTGGCCGCATTCAAATGATGCATGACCCAACTCACGTTAACAGTATGATCGTAGTGGCGCATTGCATTGACAAGGATCACGTCGTTGCGTTCGCTTTCAGGAAGAGATTTGAATTTTGTCCAAAGGTTCGTTGTATTGTACACCTTCATGAAGCCGATGAATT
>JAWUWJ010000129.1:0-21790 GCA_034111925.1 Crocinitomicaceae bacterium | reverse complement strand
CCATTTTAAGTGTGGATGACATCAACTTGAGCAACGGCGTTCACATTCTAATTGGAAGAAACGGTTCTGGTAAATCTACTTTTCTAAAAACAATTGCGGGTCAGGTTTCCAAGATTAAAGGCAGCATAAAACTTGATAATAAGGAAGTTTCGTCAATATCGATTGAAGAGCTCCCGAAGATTATTTCGTTTGTAAGCTCTCAATTTCCAATCGTGGAATTCTTGCGAGTATCAGAGTTTGTTGGTCTAGGAAGAAACCCACACACCAATTTCTTTGGAAAGAAAAAGGCCGAAGATTTTGAAGCGATCGATGCAGCTTTAGAAACGCTCAGTATCTCCTACTTAAGAGACCGATTCACTTCTGAGTTAAGCGATGGAGAAAAACAACTCGTGTCGATTGCGAAGGCATTAACGCAAGAAACTGCAATTATCGCCCTGGATGAACCGACAGCCTTTTTGGACTATTCAAACAAGAAATTGGTCTTGGAAAAGTTGGTTGCAATTGGCCAAGAATTCAACAAGTGCATTTTGCTTTCCTCACATGATTTGGACCTCAGCCTTGATGTTAATTGTCCATTTTTAGTGATTGAAGACAAGTCGAAAACGATCCGATTCATTGAAACTGGAATTACAAAACAGGAACTTATAGAAATTGCTTTTGAATAAGCGAATTAGTTACGAAGCAATTCTTGAAGTTTCTTGTCAATTTTCGATTTGGATAAATTCGACACGCAATTCTGATCAGCGTATTTGCTCCAATTGGAAACCACAGATTTCACTTCTTCAATAATTTTCGAACTGTTCCTAATTGAAAATTCACTCGCTAGTTCTAGCAATTCTTTAGTTCCAGGATTAACGCCATTGCCAGCGCATGTTGTACTGTGCATTCCCTGTGATGATGACGAAAATGTTAAATCATAAGCGGGTGCATACGACCATTTCCCGTCTTGATCCATAAGAAACGCGAAGTTTTTAGAATGATCATCGCGGTTATGAGCAAACACATTAAAAGCAGCATGGCGGAACACTTCTTCTTGTGATTTCACGCTTCCGGTAAGCTTAAATGCTTGATGCAAATAATGTCCGTAATCCAATTGACTATGAATATAATCATCGTGAAATAGACCTGCCGCTGAAATCATGTGCAAGCGATCATTTCCAATCCGATCGAATCGCTTTGTTCCGAAATAGTAATTCCCAGCAGAACTTTTGAATAATTTCGATCCTGACATTCGAAGACCTGCATCCAATGCCATTCGATAATACGCCATTTCAATGTTTGCAATGTCTGGCTCATCAACAGTTGCTGCGAACTTTACAATCCAATGCTCATATCCATCTGGCAAATCAGAATCACTTTGAATCAATCTATCTGTCGTTGGATTGTATCCCGCATATATTTTTGGCCGAGCACCTCCAGGACTTCCTCCTTGTTGAAAGAGATCGTCAATTATCTCGCTGCTTTCTCCTTTTAGAACTTCTCGAATATTGGAGTTCAATTCGTCCAAATCAAAATCAGTAGAACCATTTGATTCAACATCCACTAAAGGGCGGTAAATCAATGCTCCTAAGCCATTTCGCCCAACATACGACAATTCATCTAAGACATTTAAAGATTCAATTGCTATTAACTCTTGGCTTAAATGTCTTCTCATCAACAATCTTCCCCATGCATCGGGAAGAGAGTCTGCGAAGACTCCAAATAGACCATCAAAAGGTTTGAGCGAAGTCGATTGTATCGAATTATCCAATTTCAATTTAACAGGAGAGATGTTCAATTTCTTTTCCAGAAAAGCAGCACTGTATTTAAAGAACACTTCCCTTCCATCAAGGACAAGTTGCCCTACGAGTTCTTCGTTGGTAGAGAATTTAATAAATACGTTGACTTTGTTTATTCCCATAATTAGATATCAAACAAGTTTCGTTTCTGGTCAGCGTTATTAGGTTGAAGAATTGTTTCGAATTCATTCAATCGACCGAGTGCATTGCAGATTTTCAATAAGGATTCTAAAGAGACCATACCTGTGCTTTCAAACCTTAAAAATGAAGAATAAGATACCCCTGAAATTTCAGCAAGTTTCTTCTGAGAAATTTTTTGTTCCTTACGAAGGGCTCGAATGTTTTCAGCCAACAATCGCATCATTTCTTTGGGTGTCCTGTCTATTCCGTAACGACTCATAATTACTAACATATTGGTAAATATAGCTATAAAATGGCAATTTATAGCTATATATTAATATAAATAAATATTACTACAGTTAAACATTAACATACAAATAGAGTTGAGGAATTATATGTTCTGAATTTTAAGTTAGATCAATACTTAAATAAAATTGTTACTTCTTGAGTCGTTTGAATTCTACTGGAGAACCCAGTAAAATTCAAGCGCATGAAATACCTTTCCGGACTTTGCTTTATCAGTGTTTTAATCTCCTGTTCTTCTCAGGAATCCACAGATCCCATTTCTCAAGATTCAAAGATTTTAGCAGATTCAACTGAAGTCATTCCAGAAGTTGATCCGACATTAATTGATAGTACCTCATTGGGATTGAACTTCACCCCAAAAGGGAGTTACAACGCAACAAAATCGGAAGTGAAGCGACTTCGATCAACGAAAAACTCAGGGAAGGATTTAGAAGATTATTTATTGAATAAGATCATTCCGCATTGGTATGGAACACCGTGGGATTTTAATGGATATACGGCCATTCCAAATCAAGGTGTAATTGCTTGCGGCTACTTCGTTTCGACAACTTTACTTCATGCTGGAATTAACATTAACCGCTATCATTTGGCGCAACAAGGTGGAACAAATGAGGCAAAATCACTCGCACTGAACGACGACAATATGAGAACGATGTGGGGATACGATAGTCTTCAGACTGTAATGAAAAGAGATTATGAAGACGGACTGTATTTTGTTGGATTGGACAATCATGTCGGGTATTTATACATGAAAGACAAGGTTCTATATTTCATCCATTCCAACTATATAGATGATAAAGTGATGTTGGAAAAGGCAGAATATTCAGCCGCTTTTCAAAGTGACATCTATGTAATTGCAGAGATATCTACGAACGAGGAGCTCTTGGAGAAATGGCGGAAAGGGGAAACTTTTACGGTAGTTAGGAATTGATAACTGATAATTAGGAGGTATTAATTAGAAATTATGGGTTATGAGTTGAGTTTGGAATCTTTCAACTCTAACTTATAACCTCTAACTTTTCACTACTCATCTCTAAATCAAAGGCTTTCAATGACATCCACCAACCTCACCTCATCGATTGGTTTAAACACAAATCCAATTGGGCCTGATAATTTTGCGCGTTTAATTGTGTATTCGTCAGAATTTCCGGTTAAGAATAGAAATGGTATTCGACAGGATTGACTGAGTTGTTCTGCTGTATCAATTCCATCTATAGAACCGTCGAGGCCAATGTCCAATATAATTAAATCGGGTTCTGTTTCTTTCGCTAATTTCAGAACTTGTTCGCTATTTCTTGCTTCGCCGACAATTGTATAGCCGGCTTTGGTCAACACGCGACTTAGATACATTTGAATGATCATATCGTCTTCCGCTATCAATATTCGTTGAATCGTCATATGCTTAAGAAAGTTGAGTTATTTCCTGAAAATTCAGAATGTATTTCGTTCCATCGAAGGTGTTGTCCTTTTCAATATTCCCCTTCAATTGAATCGTAAGTCGATGAATAAGCATCAATCCTAGAGAATTTGAATTTCGAAAGTTAATTCCATCAGCAAAACCAGCACCGTTGTCACTTATCGTCATTTTGTACTCATCGTGACGAACGTTGGCAATTTCAATTTTGATCAATCCTGCGTTGTCATCTTTAAGTCCATACTTCAATGAATTCGTAACAATTTCGTTCATCAGAAGTCCCAATGGAATTGCTGTATCTATATTAAGATCAATCTCCGGCACATGAATTTCCGTCTTGACATTGTTCTTGGTTCCTTTCATTGAAACAATCAAATTCGACAACAACATCTCCACATAGTCACCATAACTAATCTTTGAAACGTTGTCCGTTTTATAGAGCATTTCATGAATCATTGCCATTGAATTGATTCGGTATTGGCTGTATCGAAATAACGCTCTCGTTGTGTCGTCTTCAATAAAACTCGATTGAAGACTGAGCAGACTCGTTATTATTTGAAGGTTGTTCTTGACGCGGTGGTGAATTTCTTTTAACAGTACTTCTTTCTCAACGTTAAGACCTTCCAACTGGCTGTTTTTTTCGATCAAATCTTCGTTTGCTGCAGTGATTTGTTTCCTGAAATCTCCATGGGATTTATCAACTTGCGATCCTACAAGAAATGAAATTAAAGCGAGCACAACTGGTGCTGAGTCAATAACAAAAAGAAGTGGAAAGTCCTTATGCAGCTGAATGATTGAAAAGGGATCTTCTGAGGCAGAAATCCAATAATAACAAAGAAGAATCGAGCAAACGGGAAAGAGTAATCCAATAAGGATCCCTTTTACAACATAAGATCCGATGACTGCCTTTTGCTCCATTTGTAGTATTAGTTATGAATACCGAATATAGAAATTAAATGCACATGAATTGCACAACTTTATAAGAACAAGCATTTACATTTAACACTAGACCTTAGTAGTATTCCATTTTATTTTCTCACAAATGGGCAAAGCAATTTAGCTCCGAACATCCTCAATTACAACGCACTAAATCATCAGCTATAACAGTTTAGTAAAAGGATTTAATAAAATCTGGATATACACAATAAAAATTAGATATTAGTAGCACAATTATTGCTGTTCAAATCATTCGTTATATAAAAAGCTCTCTACCACTAAATATATATGAAACGATTTCTATTCATTCTACTTTTGTTTTTTACAACAATTGTACATTCACAAAACGCTTCATTCAAGCATTTTACTGTGGATGATGGGTTGCCCAGTTCCCAAGTCTATGATGTTGTTCAAGATAACTATGGATACGTATGGTTTTCAACAGACCGCGGACTGAGTCGATACAATGGCTACGAATTTGAAAATTTCGATAAAAGTGACGGACTAACGGATAACGTCGTCTTTGACTTTCTCAAATTAGGCAACGGAGACATTTGGTGCACGACTGTTACATCAGAATTATTTAAAATCACAAATCGCATTCCTCATTTCACTCCTTATAAATACAATTCGAAGATTAAGGGAAATTCTGATTACTATATTCCAACAGCTATTTATTTCAATCCAGATGGAGATTTATTTGTTCGTTTCCATCACCGTGATGGTTACTTAAGAATTTCGAGCTCTGGGAATATTATGGACACTACAACTTATAGATCAGATTTATTAGGTTACATATCAAAGGTGCTCAAAGACGACAAATCGGAACCTTTTTTCTTCAATAACGCCTTAAATAATAGCAACGTACCAGCATTTGATTCTCTTACTATTGAAAAATTTACAAGAGCTAAAAACGAGGCTGTTCATTTTGAAAATAAAGGTGTCAGCATTTTTTTTGGCGATGATATTATTCTAAAAGGCCCAAAAGGAATCAAAGAAATAAAGAAAAGGGATAAGGTAATAATTGCATCGGGAAAACTAAACGATTCTACATTCTGGGTGGGTTATGGAGGAGCTGGAGTAGAACTATACAACACTGAAGGAGAACTGCTTAACCGTCTTTTAAAAACGAAATTTGTAAGTCAAATTTATACAGACCCGCAGGGCAATACATGGATTTCTACGCTTAATAGTGGCGTGTATTTACAACGTAAAACAAACGTTAAGGTTTTAGAAACAAATTTTGATGGAGAAGATAGAGTGCATTCTCTTGAAGAAAATGGCGAAAACGAAATATATATTGGATACTACAGTGGCAGAATCAATAAAGTTGGCCGAGACAGAATCAGTACGGTTTTCTCGAATCCAATTGAAAGCTCTCCAGCGCTTATACACCATTGTAAGAAATCGGATATTACCTATTTTAATTCAAACCATACCATCTACTCAACCAAATCAGATCATCTTTATTATTCTGACACAAAGTTTATGTACATTGAGAATGATGTCATTTTCCAGGGCAATAGATCGGTAGTAGGAGTTAAAAATTTAAAACACATTAGTAGCCTATTTACAACGAGCAGAATAAAGGATTTTATAGCATTCAATGGCATCTATTATGCAGCAGGTCTGAAAGGACTTCTTTACCAATCCAAAAAACTAAAAAATAACAGTCCTTACAAGGTTCTGCTCAAAGGTCGTAGAATTGATGCATTGGGTATAATGGACTCAATGATAATTGCTGCAAGTACGGGACACGGGATTTTTTTACTGAATAAAAAACACGAATTAATTGCCAATATCACAAAGGACAATGGGCTTAGCAGTAATTTCGCATCCAATGTTTATGTGGAAAATGATTCAACATTGTGGGTTTGTACGAACATTGGGATCAATAAAATTGAATTTGATAAAAACCTAAATTACACTATTTCTAAACTCGATCATTCGGATGGGTTATTAAGCAATGAAATCTGGGACATCATTGTTGTAGAAGATACCGTTTGGGTTGGAACTCAATCAGGCGTTAACTTCTTTTCTAAAGACTATATTAAAACAAAGCGGTCAACAGAGGCCAATTATTTTCTTCATATGAAGAATATACGTGTAAACAGTAAAGCAATTAGTAGTAAAAAAAATGGGCTTAGCTTCGATTACGATCAAAATAAAATTGAATTTCATTTTGAGGGAGTAAACTTTCAAAAGAAATTGAACTATCGTTACATGCTTATCGGGTTGGACACCAGATGGAATTACACGAACCATAGAAGCGCAATCTATTCTTCACTTCCTCCGGGAAATTACAACCTCCTTCTGCAAACAAAGTGCAACAATGGCAAATGGAGCACAAATCAAATCAATTACTCATTTACAATTACGCCTCCTTATTGGAAGTCATTCTGGTTTCAAGCTTCTTTAGGTTTTCTTATCGTACTTGTTATTTTCCTCTTTTTCAATTACCGCATACTTAGTTATAACCGTGAAATTTTTCGCGAAATATTACGGCAACTATTGAAACGCTTGAAAAGAAGACAGTCTCCACATATTATTATAAAACACAACGGAAAAAAAATCAAGCTTGTAACAAGTTCAATACAATTTATCAAATCAAGTGGTAATTACCTTGAACTTCATACAGATGAGAAAATTTATTTGACGCGCTTGAAAATTGGAGATTTCATAAACAACGTTTCAGATCCGCTTGAATTCCTTCGAGTTCATAGATCGTATATAATTCGATTGGATCAAGTCAATCAGAAATCGAGTAAAAGTGTTGTAATTGGAACCCACGAAATTCCCATTGGAAGAAAATACTGGGAAGAGGTAGATAATATTCAATTGTAGTTGAAAAAACATTTCAATATTCCCCAATAAAATTCTATTTCAAAAAAATCGCGAATAGCAAATGAGTAGAATTACTCATACAGATTTTTATGTAGTTCATCCCAACTTGAATTTTCTCGTGTTGTTTATCACTTTGTTCATGTTGTTCATCACATACAACACCGTATCACTGAGTTTTATGGATCATATTTAATTTATTTGAATTGTTATTCATCTAAAATACAATTTATGAAAAAGCTCATTTTAAGAAAAAGCACTTTGCTTGCTCTTCTATTAATTGCCTCATTTCAAGCAAATTCTCAGACACAATCACCGACCATGTACAAGGGCATAAGTTCTACATATGGATCATCAGGAAGTTATTTTGGTTCGTACTCAAATGCGACAGGAACACACGCCTTTGGAGGAGGTTATGACTCTGATGCTACAGGAGCTTACTCAATAGCACTTGGAGTTCGAAACAGAAGTACAAATGCACATACTCTCACCCTAGGTATAGATCTACAAGCTACAGGAAACCGTTCAATGGTTATTGGATCAGGAACAGCAACAGGTACTGATTTGGTAAACGGTATTCCAAGTTCATTAATGATAGGTTTCAATAGTACAGTTCCCACATTTTTTGTTGGTGGTGCAGCCTCTGCAAATGGCACTGGAAATGTTGGGATTGGAACATCATCGCCATCTCAAAAACTTGAGGTAAATGGAAATGTAAAATTAGACGCAATTCATTTCGATGACGGAACAATTCAAACTACAGCTTTTAATTCCAGTAATTCTATTCTAACTTCTCTAGAAGTAACAGGAAGGTTGAAAGTAGGAACTGGATCAATATACATTGAGCAATTAGGCCCTGGAGGTCCAAATCATATTTATACTGGCGCAACCAGTGGGGCTTTGTTTATCAATAGTGATAACGGAACTTTAACGGCACTTGCTGATAATAATGCACACACTGTGTTAAATGCAAACAACAATTCAGCTTACGTGGCCATAGGAACAACCAATCCTCAAGCTAAATTACATGTAGAGCATTCAACGGCTAAGATAATTCTAAACTCTACAGGAACGAATGGCAATTCAGATGCCGCAATTGGATTCAAACATCAAGGGCAACACAAATTCTGGATGGGGATTGATGATAGTCATGACGACATTTTCAAAATTGGTGTAAATGCGGTTAATAGTTCAACACGGTTTTCGATCGACAATGAAGGAGATGTTGGAATTGGTCCAAATGAATCATTTGCACCATTGCATGTTCACGCTACCGGGAACTCAGAAGATATTGTAGCTATTATGGAGGATGGCGGAAGAATTGCCTTCGGCACTTCACTTGGAGCAAACTACCACAACTGGCTTACAGAAGCGGGTGATATGGGAATTTTCTGGTCAGATAAAGAGCATACAAATGGTGATTTTAATCAAAACGCTGGTTTTGTAATTGCCCCAAAAACACCTAGTCATGCCGGGATTCGAATTGACAACAAAGGGCGTCTAGGAATTGGAGTTTCTGAACCTCATTATTCTTCGAAATTACATGTACGTGAAGGGATGATCGCAATTGACACTGAAAATGATGCAATCATACCAGAATTAAATTGGCACACTTGGCAAACTAGAATTTCATCTCCTGTAAATTCTGCTTGGGTTGCTACGCCGACCGATACAACTCAAAAACACATGTCTATCGGAATGACAAGTTCTGGATTCTATTTTGGATTAGGAGAAGGAACCATTGGTGGTCCCTCTGATATTGTAGGACTTACATATCCTATGTATGTAACTACTGACGGTAAGTTAGTAACTCGTGAAATAGAAGTAACCGTAAACGATGGTTGGTGGGATAAAGTTTTCGATAAAGAATATGACCTTTTACCACTTGACGATGTTGCAAAATTCATTGATAAGAATCATCATTTACCAAATGTTCCTTCAGAAGAGGAAGTATTGACTGATGGATTAAACCTTGGAGATATGGAAGGCGTTCTTTTGAGAAAAGTTGAAGAATTAACGCTTTACATTTTAGATCAAGAAGCACGAATCAAAGCGCTGGAATCAGAAGTGGAAACAAGTAAAAACAATTAAAACTCACATTATGATGTATTTAAAACATGTATTTCTAATGTGCGCTTTTACTCCAATTCTGGTAAATGCACAAATATCTCCTGTCAGTGAGTTAAATACGGACAAATGGAAACTTGTAATGAATGAAGAATTCGACCAAGGGTATATTGACCCTGACGTTTGGCTTGTAAGTGATGACACTACATCTGACGGTTCTCACAACACGAATATTCATTTTGACACAGAAGGGCAAACAGGAAATGAACTGGCCCGATTCTCAACGATTCGTCAAACGGGAAATAGCTACAGTACTGCGCACATTAAATCGACCGCTAAATACCTCTATGGTGCATTTGAAATTAGATGTAAGATGCCAGTTGGGGAAGGAATTATGTCTGCTTTTTGGTTATATGATGACAGAGGAAAAGAAAATGTATTTTGTCCGCGTCAGGGCGGATGGGTAGAAAAAAAAATTGATTGGCAAGAGATTGACATTTTTGAACAAAATGGTGTGAGAAAGGACCGTTGGAAAACCTCAATACATTGGGATCATCTTGCCGCATGTCATGAAGATGAGGCTGAGGCTAAACAATTCGATATTGACCACGACAATAACAATGTCGCATCGAATTGCTCAGAAGTAAATGAAGATTGGTATGGAATTCCAGCGAGTTCTGATTTAAGTGCAGGGTTTCATATTTTCACATGTCTATGGTATGCAAACGAGATTCAATTCTATGTTGACGGAGTAAATTTTTGGAATTACCACCCTTTACTCCCGTATAGAATTCCTGATAGCAACCTTAACATAATAGTCAATTCTGGAATTGGGAATGGAACAACACCATACGATTGTGATGAGAGTGAAAGTTACTTTATAGGTCCAAACTCCAATTCTCCGAATCAAACAGAATTCTACGTTGATTACGTAAGGGCGTACAAATTAACACCAGCTTGCGTTGATGTACAAGAATGTGTCTATTCATACAATTATGAGCAAGATGATTCTTACCATCTTGCCAATTCATTCAATCTAGGAGGGAATGTCGCTTGTAATTATTCAATAGATCATTACAGCACTCCAGGAGTATGGGATATTGCATGGCACCCTGAAATAAAGCCGAATTTTAATAACACAACATTTTCAGGTTACGGACAGCTACCGAATTATCATTTGTTAGCGAAGGATTACATCCGACTTCGAGATGGATTTACTGTCAAAAAAGGCATCAGCTTTTCAGCTGTTCTTGATGACGAGGCATGTGGCTCAAGCGGTAATAAATTAGCAGGTAATTCCCAACCCAATTCTCCAGATCGCGGCTCGACAATCGCCGAGGAAAAAGAACTACTGATAATTCCCAACCCTAATAACGGCTTATTCACATTGAAATTATCTGGAATTGAAATACCATATACCATTGAAGTCATGAATTTAATGGGCCAGACAATTTATTCCCAACATCAAACGCAATCAACCAATCACGTGATTGACATTAAAGAACAACCCTCTGGAATCTACTTCGTGAAAGTTACTTCTGAAGGCCAAACAATCACAAAGCGATTCATTTTGACATAACGGATTCCAAGAACACACTCAACCTAACAATTGTTTAATATTTATTAAAACTTAATTATTATGAAAATTAAAAGACAACTAATTTATCTCGTAATTGTCCTCTTTGGCAGTTATGCGGCTCGGGCTCAAAATCCGACCCATGCCATTAACGATTTCAATCTCGGCCCTAGAGTTCATGAAAGTGAATGCGGGCTCGATTACAAAGTTCAAAGTGTTGCTGTGAATCAACGTGTGAACAATGGTACAATTGGAATGGATCAGACTTCCACCAACCCACTTGGGAATCCAGCAACAGATGCGCACTTCACGATTGCTGTTCCTTCTGGTGGTAATAATATCCTCAATGAAGCCCACATTTGGTTTACTATTGTTGGGCAAGGACCAGTAGTACCAATCGACTATCCATTTATGCTAGACGGCCTTTCATTTAAAGCGAAGCTAGTAGGTGAGTTCTTTGACGGTCCGGATATTTATGGAGCAACTTGTTGGGTCGCTGATTACAAAACAACAGCTACGTATCATGCTGTGGTAACAGGCGTTTTCACAGCCAACCCAACAGGCCCCTATTATATTAGTGGCCTACCAGTGTTGCCAACCAACACCAATATAATGGGATCGAATCCTGATACTGACGGTGCAACATTACTGCTCACTTTCCATGATACAACTGATTATAACTTGAACAGTTTAACTGTTTGGGATGGAGCTGCTTTTGTAGCTGGATCAACTTCAAGAACATTCAATCTGAATGGACCAGCCGCTAATTTTGCACTGGGCACATGGTCTGATCGTGGTTTTGCTATTGTTGGCGACGCGGAATTAACGAACCTCTTTGGGAGTGTTGCGTTTCCTGCTCAAGGATCATCTGTACAACTAATTGCAGGTAACCTATGGGATCAAGTGGAGAACAATGCTATGAATTTTTCGCTCAACCAAACCGTTTATCCATTTACTATTCAATCGAATCCAGGTGGCTCAGATTGTTTGATGGGTGCGGTATGTGGTATTTTCAATAAAGGTGATAATACGACTAATTGTATTGTTCCACTTACGGCATATGCTTCTGGAGACAATGTTCTTTGTCCCAACACATGCACCAATATAACAATTCACCCATCGGGAGGAACTGCGCCTTACACGTACGATCTCTACGAAGCTGGAAACTTAACGACTAGCATTGGACCTATATCTGGAAATGCAACTTTCAATATTTGTCCATCAAGTGGAGTATCTTATCTTGTGAAGGTAACAGATGCTTTCGGAGCACAAGTAACGGTCAACATACCAATTTCAATCATTGCGCCGTTCTACTTAAACCAAGGTTCAATTCTCGGGTACACACAAGCTGGTCCACCAAACCCGAATTTCTGTGAAGGATGGGGACCTACAATTGTGATGACGTTAGACCCACAAATCACATATCCGTATGCGGTTGCATATACGTGGACGTATCCTGATGGATCAACATCGACGACAGCAACATCAACGCCGATATCAGTTCCAAATACGCCAGCAAGTAATGGTCAATACTGTTTACAAATTCAAGATAGCAATGGATGTTTTTCAAACAATGCATGTTTCAACGTTAATGTGATTCCAGCGCCAACTTTTGATGACATCTATATGTGTGAAGGAGATGATCCTATTCTACTCGGATTTACAAGTGGACAATCCAATCCAAATCCAAGCTTTAGTGATTATGTTTCTTTACCAGGGGGTGTATTCAGCGATCCCAATGGTGGCGTTGGAACATTGAATGTTGGTGGGGTCTTTTATTTCTTCAATCCAGCAAATGCCACTGGAACAAGCCCTTATCCAGTGACTTATACGTATACCAATGGTGGCTGTACATTCAACGTTACAGCTAATATTTATGTATCGTCAGGAGCTGGTTGGCCAAAAACAACTTCAAGTGCAAATGGCGGCGACAGAGGTACCGATGTAGATTCAGATTCAGAAGGAAATATCTATGTTGTTGGTGACGTTGTACAGGGAACAACTTTCGATAACGTTCCAATTACTGTAGGTGGTGCAAATCAAGGAATGTTCTTGACGAAGTACGACGCATGTGGAGACGTCCAATGGGTTGCTCACACATGGGATAGTGAAACAATCAGAAACAACGGTGTAATTGTCGATGAGGCAAATGACAGAGTTTATGTTACTGGGTCTTACGATAGAAATTTCCAACTTAGATTTGAATCTGCTATTGGACAAACATGTAGTTCACCTCCAATGTACGCAAACACTGGAAGCACTATGTATATTGCTTCATACACACTTGATGGATGTCTCGTTAATGTAGAAGATTATGTAAATGCGGCTGGAGATTACTTCGTGGGCGCAATTGGTTATGGTGACCATGGTGTTTACGTTACGGGACGTGTTTCAGCAAATGGTGATTCTAAAGTTTTTGTTAACCGTGTTGACAAAGTGACTTTAGCTCAAGACTGGTCTATGTTGAGTACTTCAACTGTTGCAAGTATGAGCAATATTGGAAACGATTTAGCGGTTTCAACAGATCCTACTTTAGGATGGGACAATATTTATGTTGTTGGAAATTTCCGAAGTAGTATGACTTTTGGGTCTAATCCTATAAGCAATAACAACGCTTTTATGGATATGTTCTTTGCTAGAATAGTAGACAACAATTCAGGAACACCAATTCTATCTTGGATCAATAAATTGGATGCAGGTTCAAGTGCAGCTGGATACAGTGTTTCTTTGGATGACAATGGAATTCCTTATTACACTGGACACTTCCTTGGAACCATGAGTATTTTTGATGGAAACACATATTCTTCTATCGCTCCTCAAGGTGATGCTTTCGTCATGCGTTACGATGCCTTCTCACCAGCAGGACTAGGAGCATGGTTTAGACAAATGAATGTTACAGGCGGAGGATACATGGTTGGTACAGGAATCAGCGTTGATCAAAGCGGTGTGTTCTCAACTGGGTATTACCGAGGAGCTTCAATCAATTTTGCTTCAGGTGCAATTCCAGCTGCAACAAATGCTTTCCATACATTCGTGACAAAACACGATTTTACTGGAAACAACATTTGGGGCAATGCAACAACAGACAATGGTAGACATAGAGGTCTTGGTATTAAAGCCAACAACTCTGGATATTGCTATACCGTTGGAACATACAAAGGAAATATGGATTTCTACAGCGGTTCCTCTTCAGCCTTGGTATCTACTCCTGGATTGTTTAACGCATTTGTAGTTAGAAACTCAGATGCAACATCAGGAGACTTCAAAAGAGTTATGTCGGATAATACACAAGATCAAACTCTTGATGCTGAAATTAGCTTAATGCCAAACCCAAACAACGGTCATTTCACGGTTGAAATTAAAGGTGAGCAAATGAGCGAAGCCAATTCAGTGGAAGTTTACGATGTAATGGGAAAGAAAATTCTATCAACTCAAATGGTTGACCAAACGAAGGTAGATTTAGATATTTCTGATCAAGCAACCGGAGTTTATATTTTGAAAATCAAAATTGGAGAAGAAGTCTTCACAGAAAGAATTATCAAACAATAATAAATACCAATACTGTTTTGACTACAGCTGCATGAATTTGCAACTTCGATTCAAGACTAAAACAAGAAATGGACTGTCTGAAAAGGCGGTCCATTTTTTAATTCTACTCAAACTGACCTTATACCGCCAAAAGCAGCTTCGAAATTGAATTACTGGAAACTCAATTAATAAATCACTCCCAACCTTAAACCAAAGACGGAATCCATTGGCTCAAACGAATAATCCGTGCGAACATCGCGTTCATAGTACACGCCAATCAACATTGATTTAATTGTGAAATTCGTTGTTATTCTCGCCCCCATTTTCCATCTACTCAAGTTTTCTTTCATTGGGAAATAAGTCACATTATTTAAGTTTAAATAATTCCTTAAACCCAATTGAACGTCCCATTTGAAATGGTTTTTCTTGATGAGGTAAAAATACGGACTCAGGTCTAAGGACAACCTGTTGAGGTTCATGTATTGAATATCCGTCGTGTTATCGATATATCGTGTGAAGTAATTCCCAGCCTTTTCGAAACCAATCCCAATTTCACCGCCCCATTTGAGTTTCGACACCCTAGCAATTAAGCTAAGATCATAAATGTGAAATTCTGTATACTTGGCGTTTGCATCAAAAGAGGGACGGTAGAAAAATTCATCCTTGAATCCGAATGTTCCTCCAACTTCAAGATGCGCTCTCTGTCCAAAGCATGGCAAGGAGACAATTAACAACAGTACGAATCCACCAATTTGCTTTATCATTTATGGTCTGTAACTACTCTAAATCCGACGTGGAAATACGATTCATTTTTAATTCCTGTTTCTCTAGCCTCAGGACGATAACCTGCACAGTAACTTTTGTGGCACATGAAAGACCCACCTTTGATGACGTGAATTGAATCATCGGAATAACTTGGATGAAAATAATTTCCCATATATGCCTGCTGTCCATGCGTTTCAGCGGCCGTCAAAATATCATGCATTTCATAATTGTATTTGTCTTCACACCATTCCCAAACATTGCCAGACATGTGTTTCAATCCCAGTTTGTCTGGTTTAAAAGCGGTCACAGGAGCCGTAAATCGAAATCCATCTTCTCCATTATTCTTCAATGGAAATTCGCCCGACCAAATGTTCATTTTACTTCCATCAGAATTGGCTTTCCGTGCGGCATACTCCCACTCTATTTCCGTCGGTAACCTCCCACCGATCCAATTGCAATAGGCCTGTGCATCATTATACGAAACTTGAACAACAGGGTGGTTTCCTCTTTTATTAATCTCTGATTCAGATCCCATTGGATGCCTCCAATCAGCGCCCTTGATAACTTCCCAGCTTTCTGTGAATACAGTTCCGAAATCGCTTTTCTCTGCATCTGTTATATAGCCCGTTGCAGCGACAAAGTCCGAAAATTGATCATTCGTAACTTCCGTTGCAGACATGTAAAATGATTTCACATTAACCTGAACTGCTGGGCGTTCATTTTCTCGCCCCGATTCAGCACCGATGCTTCCAGTTCCGCCCTCCACAAGTATCCATTCGGATGGGCTGGAAGCGTCGTTGCAACTTACTAAAACGCAAACAAATGCTATGGAAATCCATTTGATCATGCGGGAAAAAAATAGATTCGATCTCCTAAAATAAACTTGCGGTCCATGATCCGCGGCCATAAATATTCCTGAGGCAAATCTTTGTCCCACTCTTCGAAAAAACGCAAAAGCATCTGTTTCTCTGCCGCATTTAAATCTTTTAAGTCAATCTTCTCTGATTTGTCGCTTTCAAGATTGTACAAATGCATCCATTCGTCTCTGGTACTTAGGATCAACTTCCATTTCTGATAACGGATTGCATGAATATGATCAGTCCTCCAATAGAGTTTTTCATGTGGTTGTCCAGGGACATCGTTTTTAATGAACGGCATTAAATTACGTCCATCAATCTTAACGTTCTTGGGCAATGGAATTCCGCAAGCGTTCAATGAAGTTGTAAAAATATCCATCGATGAAACAGGCTGTTCGAAAACAGTTCCTGGAGTAATATGTCCTTCCCATTGCATCATAAAAGGAACATTGACGCCTCCTTCGAAATGCGTAATCTTCCCCCCTTTTAGCGGTCCATTGTCCGTTGCTCCCGTATACGAAGCTCCTCCGTTGTCCGATATGAAATATACAATTGTATTCTCCAAAAGCCCCTCATTTTCTAAATGCTGCATAAAATCACCAATAGCATCGTCCATCGCCTTGATCATTGCCAAATAGACTCTTTGATTCTTATCTTTTATGTGGTCAAACTGATTGTAATAGGATTCAGGGGCTTGAAAGGGAACGTGTGGCGCATTGAAAGACAAGTACAAGAAGAAATTTGAATCTTTCTGCGCTGTTACAAACTCTTTCGCTCTGTCTTTTAGTGCAAACGTGAGGTAATCTTGCTCTTTAACGACGACATCATTTTCTCGAATAGCGGCATTTTCATTGCGTTTCATTCCCCATTGATGCTGACTGCTCATATCATCTTGAATGTGGTTCACATAGCCCGGCGTTGTCTGCTTTGGTGTGTACAACGAAAATGCCCCGTAAAATCCATATTGATAGTTGAATCCGCGGTTGTTCGGAAGATGTTCTTCACCAGCTCCAAGATGCCATTTACCAATTATTCCAGTGGAATATCCTGCGGCTTGATACAATTCTGCGATGTTAATTTCACTCGGTGGAACTCCTTGTCGATCCATCATCCAAGGTGCTGGAAAATCTCCCTCAGCCGTTGGGTACCAATCACCTAAATCCGATTTTTTCCCGAGTACATATTCCACCTTATTCGTTGGATAGAAATCCATGGGTTGCGTTTCAAATCCAAACCGTTGCTGATAACGCCCTGTTAGGATCGACGCCCGAGATGGTGCGCAAATTGGAGCAGTGACATACGCTTCTTGAAACCGCACGCCATTCTCTCCAATCGCATCAATATTTGGTGTGGAGATGTGTTCGGCACCGTAAGCAGAAACTTCATATTTCCCCAAATCATCGGCCATGATTAGGATTACATTCGGTTGGTTTACCGCAGGCTCAATTTGTGAAAGGAATACTTGTTTTTCTTCAATGGCTTCTTCATCCCATTCTATATTCCAGTCATTGGAATACGTCGATACGAAGCAACCGCTAACAAGCAAAGCAACAAATGAAATGTATAGAATTTTTTTCGCCATTGAGGGACGAAGATAATTGATTTTTCGATCCTTAGATTGTTCGAATGCCTATTATCCGATTGATTCGATGAAACAGAATCAAATCCAAGAACAAAGCGATCGAATGATCCAAAAGCATTGCGTTACAATTAATGATATTTTCAACTAGAAATGTATATTTCTCGTTCAAATTGGAATGTTAATAGCACGGCGTGAGTTCATTACTGCTTAATTTTGAAAAAAAACCAATTATGAAAAGAACATTACTCACCACTATTTCTACCCTATTCTTATTCTGTAATTTCTCATTTGCTCAGGCTACAGTAACTACCATTGTAGATTCAAGTGCATACGGCTTTACAGATGATCTTATATTCGACGACAATGGAAACCTCTTTTGTGCCGACTATTCGGGGGACGCTGTCTTTAAAAGAACACCTGCTGGTGCAATCTCTATATTTGCAAGCGGTTTCAACACTCCAAATGGCATTGCATTCGATTCATTCGGGAATTTGTTTGTCTGCGATAATATTGGCAATGCTATCTACAAATTAAGCGATGCTGGAGTCTTTTTAGATACCTTTCAAGTCTCATCACCATCAGGTATTATTAAAGACGCTGTAAGTGATACAATGATTTTTACAACGTATGCAGCACAAGGAACACTTCAGAAGTTAGCGCCCGACGGAAACATCATAAATTTCCATTCAGGAAGCCCGCTAAGTGGTCCAGTTGGACTTGCATACTGTCAAGGCGAATTGTACACATCTAACTTTTCCAACAGAAGAATTTATCGCGTTGAAGCCGACACTTTGGTTTTTATAGCGCAACTACCAACTTCAGGAAGCTTAGGCTTTATAGCCAACGTTGGTGGTCAAATAATGGCAACAGCGTTCAATCAACATGAGATATATACGGTGAATCCGATTACTCAAGTTGTGAATTTGTATTCCGGAGGCGTTCTTGGAAGCCTTGATGGACCGGTTGGAGATGCACTTTTCACAACGCCAAATGGAATTGTAGCAAACCCAGCAGGAGATACAATCTACATTTCTGAATACAACAGTAAAAAACTTAGAATGATTACTGGTTTTACAGTTTCAACGGATGAATTATTCAATTCAGTTTCATTTGAATTGTCACCTAACCCGTCAACGGAAATAGTCAACTTATCGATTGAAGCCTCTGCCCTTCCTTATTCTTTAAGAATAACTGATCCTCAAGGTAAAAAGGTCTATGAGAAGAAAGATCTAATCGATACAAACCTAGAACTGAACGTATCAGAATTCGAAACGGGAACATACATGATTGCAGTGAGATCTGTCAATTCAGGTACGAGCGTTAAAAGAATGATCAAAATTCAAGATTGAGTTAAGTTCAAACAAATGCATTCTGATCTAAAATGAAACGATTAATTAAATTCATAAATGGCAAAAATGCGGGAAAAA
Source organism: Crocinitomicaceae bacterium (assembly GCA_034111925.1). Taxonomy (GTDB): domain Bacteria; phylum Bacteroidota; class Bacteroidia; order Flavobacteriales_D; family Crocinitomicaceae; genus UBA4466. Next base: position 2,593 of record JAWUWJ010000129.1, on the reverse strand, counting down.
GGGTTTTCGAACTTTTCATCCTGACCAATGCGGTATATGCGTTTATGCTGATGTTTACAATTCCCAAAACAATGAAATCCTCGGATGGAATGGAATTGTTGGACATGATGCCAACGGGATATGACTTGAATTATGTTAGCGAATTGTTCAACGCATTAGGAGAAACTGGACGTGAAACTTATCTGATGATCCAGATCCCAATGGACATGATTTACCCGCTACTTTTTGGACTGTCGAATTGTTTGATCCTGGCCTATTTCCTAAATAAACTAAACAAGCTCAACACACCATTTATTTATCTATGCCTGCTCCCGATAATTGGAGGAGTTGCAGATTACTTCGAAAATTTTGGAATCATAAAAATGCTAAGAAGCTATCCGAACTTGACAGAGACGGCGGTAAAAACAACGAATTCTTTTACTGTTCTGAAAAGTATTTCAACATCTCTGTTTTTTATTGCTCTGATAACAATTATAATCTTAGTAGGTTTTAAAGCAGCAAAAAAAAGAGTGGGACAAAGTATAAATACAACGGGGAAATTGTAAATATCACTCAGTGAAAAAGGGAAAAGTGAGGGCTTAAAACGTCCTTGCTTTTTTTTATATCCAACCCGCAGTATATGAAATCAGTAAACCAAGAGGTTGTTCAATTGCTGTTGTTAAAGGAAGGATATTCGTTGTATTTACGTCAACTTCAGAATTGGAAAGTCCGCTCCAATACCATCACTAAGAATTCCATTGCACTCCCCTTCAACATAAGGCTAAGGAGCTTGGATTGTGCATAACCCCTTGAATTAACTAAACTCCACCTGAACGTAAAGAGTCCGATATAGGTATCTCCAGTTCTTGGATATTGTTAGCACCCGACGAGTACAATGGGTGGCTTGACACAACTCATTTGATTTGCGCATTGATGATAGTATTCCGGTGAACTCAAAGTAGGTTTTTTTCAGAAATCTATATTTTCCAAATGACTGGCAAAAATCGGGCAAACACCATTCTCAAAACTACTATTTCGGATTAAAATCTGACCAAATACAAACTGAAACTGGAGCATCAGTATACCCGCTATGACAATCATTTTTTTCATTCACGAACGCCAATAGCATCATTAAATCTATGCTCTTTGAATCAATGATTGCTTAAAAAAGTTGCGAACGGTAGATTCTGTTTATTGACCGATCTAAATACACTCTCCTCATTATCAATACTTTAAAAATAATAACGACTGACTGGTTAGGTTTTCATTTCTACAATCACTAACGAGTGAATAAAAATTTAATTACGAATTAACACTACTTAAAATGAAAAACAAACTAACCCTATTGATGTGTCTTTGCATGAGTTCGCTTTTTGCGCAGACTCTTGAAGAGAAACATGAAACAGACTCAAAAGAATCTTCCTTTTTCTGCGGAAGTTCAAGTTACGAATCTCTATTGCTTCAAAAAGATGAAACGCTCAAAAAACGAAATGGTAGCATAAAGAATTACCAGAATAAAACGCATGCACCAATTACTATTCCCGTTGTTGTACACATCTTACATAAAGCTTCAGATAACATTCAAGGTGCAGGAACTAACCTTAGCGACACAAGAGTTCTTCGCGCTATTAAGTGGTTGAACGACGGCTTTTCCAATCAAGGAAAATACGCCGATGCTCAGTATACCTTTAACTCAAATGTTGGAGTTGACACAGAGATTAAATTTTGTTTAGCGAAAATTGACCCATCAGGTAATCCAACAAACGGAATTACACGAACCATTGATCAACCGTCCAACTCATTGCTTAAAATTGAGCTAACATCGAGCCCCAATAATGATGATTATAAATTAAAACATTCTGTTCCATCGGGTAACGGCTCTGCACCAAGCAGCTGGGACAATACCCGATATTTAAACATCTGGATTGTTGATGAAATTTGCGATGCAAATCTCGCAGCTCAAGGAGTGCCGAATAATGGCTGCGTGATCAAAGGGTATTCTTCTACTTTGAGTTCCCAAGGACATTGGTCTGATGGGATTGTAATGGACGCAAATGATTTCGGGAATAAAATAGAAAACTCTTTTACGCTTGTCCATGAGGCAGGTCATTTTTGTGGATTAGCACATACTTTTGGAGGTGCATTTCTAGGTGGCTCTTGGGTTATCCCCTGTAACGATAATGACGGATTACTTGACACTCCTATTGACAACTCTACCAGATATCACAACTGTGCGGCGACCGTACACAATTGTCTTGGAATAGCTGAATTAACTGACAATTTTATGGATTACGGAAATCCAACTTGTATTAATAATTTCAGTAATGATCAAGACGGTTTAATGTCCAGTGTTTTTGCGCAGGGTGGAATACGATCAAGTTTTCTTAATTCAACCAATCCTATCGCGTGTGCAACAGGCCCCTATTGCGAAGTGGATGCAAACTTCACCTCTCTTGTGAGTAATGCGAGTCAATTAACGATTGATTTCTCAGTGACTTCAACATTTCCAGGCGCAACCTATACTTGGGATTTTGGTGATGGAGGATTGGGTACAACTACCGGAAATGGAACCACAGCACCAACTCATACCTATACTGCAAATGGAACGTATCCG
>JAWUWJ010000128.1:0-40971 GCA_034111925.1 Crocinitomicaceae bacterium | reverse complement strand
ATTGGGTTAAAAATATGGATTTAACGCAAGGTGGAGTAGAGCATGGGGCGGGTGTTAAGAATACGCAAATTGTAAATAATACCAATGGAGAGACTGTTTTTACGGTTTCACCAACTATTGGTTTGGATGATTTGTACCAAGAAGAAAGTCATATCTATGCGAACTATGAACTTCCTTATGCGCCAACGCTCTTTTATAATTTGGCCACGAAGGACAATGTCGATGTGAGAATATTTGACCTCAACGGAAGTTTGGTTCTTGAAAGTCTAAACGAGAGTTCTGAAGGGAATTACTTTATTCGTAAGGAGTTGAGATCAGGAAACTACATTGCGGTTTTTTCGAACAATGAAATTGAGGAAAGCTTCCGATTTATCGTTCAGCAATAGAAAATCTCTCAATTGTCTGAGTCGACATTGAAATCAGGATTTGAAATAAATTCGTAATCTGTCAATGATTTCAAGAAATTAATAAGATCCGTTTCTTGCTTCTTGTTTAGCTCAAAAGGCTGAATGATCTCACTTTGGTTCTTGTTTCCTTTTCCGCCTGACTTGTAGTTCTGAATGACTTCTTGCAATGAAGAAAAATTGCCATCGTGCATATAAGGAGCTGTCAATTCAATGTTACGCAACGTCGGTACTTTGAATATCCCTCGATCCACTTCTTTCTCTGTCAATCTCATTCGGCCTGTGTCAAGGTAGGTTTTGTACAATCCGTTGTTGGTTAATGCATCGTTGGTCAGGTCGGGTCCATTGTGGCATTTGGCGCAATACAATTCATCAAAGAACAATTTCTTTCCGCGCAATTGCGATCTTGTTAAAGCCGATTTGTCGCCGTTTAAATAATGATCATACGCGGATTGATTGCTAATGAGTGTGCGCTCGAATTCAGCAATGGCAGACGTCAGAACTCTGGCCGTGATTTCTGTACCGTATCCTTTTTGAGAAAGTTCTTTGTATTTGGGGATTTTATTGAGACGGTCTACGGCGAGTAAAATGTGGAAATCGAATTCCTTGTGTTCCGAAATTGGAACGAGTACTTGTGCTTCAAGCGAAGGATTTACTCCGTCCAAAAGAAGGTAGGGACGGTTTAAAACATTGGTTAATGTAGGAGAATTCCGAGAACCTTCTTGATTTCGAATTCCAATGGTTTTCGAAAGCCCATCAGTGAATGCCAATTCTTGCTTGTGGCAAATGGCACATGACATGGATGTGTCTCTCGAAAGTATAGGATCGTAAAAGAGTTGTTTGCCCAATTCAACTTGAGCAGCAAGAGAATCGGCTTTGGAGCTATCAAATTGCTGAATAGAACGAGGGGCATCATTTAGATGCCCCTTGCTGCTAATGAGTAGCATTGCGACAATAAATGCCGCAAAGAATAAACTCCACTTTTTCATTAATTACTTCTGTACAATGAATTTGAATGATTCTTCTAAATCACCGTTTGAGAAAACAATAAAGTATGAACCAGACTCAAGTTCTTTTCGAATAAAGTAGTTGCCTTCAAAGTTTTGATCGTTGCTTTCTAAAACAACAGCTCCACTCATCGAATAGATCTTAACGTCAACATTATCAGTTGTTGCTAGGTTGTAGAAAATTGTCGGTGCGTAAGGAAGTGCATAATTGGCATAAATTTCACTTTTCGCTTCCAATTTTTCATCCAACGAAAGAACAGCCGCGTTAAATGTAAATACTGTTTCACTATTTGTGTTGTCTCCAACTTGAACATTGTTTGCGCTTCCACTGTGATCTGCACCAATTGAAGCTAAGTTCAAGTTTCTGATCCAATCTGCAACGTTTACTTCAAACGGCAATGTAATTGTTCCTCCAGTTGCGTTTATTCCAGTAAATGAATTCACATCGGTAAGCAATGGATCACCAATTCCACTCAATCCAAAGTACTTGTTAGGCGTACCATCTCCGTTATCGTCAACCAATCCTTCGAATACCCAGAAGAAGTATCCAGAAGGCCAACTCCAATCCATAGATGGCGATTGAGACGACAATGGATGACCAGCAGACCAACTGCTTGTTCCCATGTGGTTTGTTGCATAATCAACTCCTAAATCGAAACTAATATCCTCTAAGTTCGTCACGGCTTCGTTTCCTAACGTGTAATTGGAAATATTACCACTTCCTAAAATGTACGTATCAGGCATTGTTGTTATGGTTCCACCATCGTGTGTGATTTCAAATCCACTCAGGTAATATTGAACACGCGTTAAACTAACTGCAGTTCCGTTAAGATCATAGGTTGTTCCATAAGCAAAAGGAGTACTATCAAAATGATGCTCTAGTGTCAAATTGATATCCGTTTGTGCAAATGATAATCCAGAGGACAATAAAAGCAGGCTAAGTATAGATTTTTTCATCGTTGTTGTTTTGTATAGTTATTTAATAATAGTAATTCTTTTTGATCCAATCCAGTTATGTGATCAAATGTTCAAAACATAAGACACCGCAACAAGGATTCTTAAGTATGCATGAGGATCCGTGTTGCAGTGTTTTTCTCTTTCGATTCAATCGTTTAAAATGGATTTGAATAATCAGGATTGTTCAAGAATGTATTGTCCGTTAAGGTCTTTAAAAAATTGATTAAATCCTCTTTTTCCAATGCATCTAACATTAATCCTGTAGAAGTTGTTCCCAATAATGCAGGATCTACTGTAGACGAGTTTTGTATATTGGAATTGTAATGATCTACTACTTCCTCCAAGGTTTCAAATCTTCCATCGTGCATGTAAGGTTGTGTTACCGCAATGTTTCTAAGTGAAGTCACCTTAAATTTGGCTCTATCGGCAACGTTATTTGTCGCGTCCTCTCTTCCAAAATCTATAAAACCTGCATCCGTATCAAGTCCATTGTTCATGTACAAGTCGTTTTCGAAATTATTTCCAGCATGACAGTGTGCACAATCGGCGCCCGAAATGTTTGGAAAAAACTCGTTGTATTCGCCAAAGAACAACACTCTTCCTCTTTCCTCACTAGCCGTTAAGGTAGCCAGTCCAGCAAGATATCGATCGTATTTTGAATCGTCTGAAACAATTGATAACATAAAGTTCTCCAAGGCCAATGAGATTTTTAATGGTGTTATTTCATCAGACCCAAATGCACGAATAAACCAATCGGCATATCCCTTGTTTTTTAATTTTACAATTACATTTTCAAGAGTTTCGTTCATTTCTAAAGGATTCTCAATTGGTCCCAATGCCTGATCTCGCAACAAATGCGCTCTGCCATCCCAGAAAAATTCATTTTCATGCCACGCCATATTAAATATAGCCATAGCTTGTCGTCCTCCTAACGCACCGTCAACTCCCTCGGAGAATTGATTTATGTCAGAAAAAGCATTTTCTTGATTGTGACAACTTGCGCAATTAATTGTTCCGTCCAGTGACATGGATCTTTCATAAAAAAGCATTCTTCCCAATGCAACTTTCGATTTCGTCAGTGGATTGTCAGATGGCAAATTAGGAATCGGTAGAGTGTTGTTGATAAGGTTCAATGTAAGGGGAGTGTCGTTATAAACAGCAACAGCACCCTTGTCTTTTTTGCACCCAATCATGACGGCGATTAGCACAAGAATGGATAATAATAATTTTACTTTCATCTTATTATTGAATTACAACTCGTTTGGTTGAAGCAACCGAAGAGTTCGTTAATAACTGTACGAAATAAGTACCCGAAGTGGCGATGTTAATTTCCTGGCTTTTCAGATTATCATATTTGATGCGAGAAATTTCTTTGCCTAATAAATCAGTAATTAAAATTTCATCAATTGTCACGTCGGAATCTATTGAAACTACAATTTTACCATCGATCGATGGGTTAGGAAACAGTGCCCATTGAATCTCAGGCTCTAAATCATCCGTACTTGTGAAAAGTGGTAGAACACTTTGTGAGAATACAAAATCTCTAAAGTTTTCCAAAACTGTTAAATCGGCTCCGTCAACTCCATGGGCTACAACACCATTTGAAACGTCGATTCCTTCAACACCTCTTGTGTAATCTGCATCCAAAGCAATGATTAGATCACCATTCACCATTTCTCCCACTGCATTGACGGTCGTTTCAAAGTAATTGTTGTTTCCAAGAGCATGCATCTGAAATACTTGAGAAAAATTAACTCCTCCAACTCCTTCATACACTAAAAACCTGTAACCAGAAGCCCAACCCCAATGCATTGATGGTGATTTAGGTGCCAGCGGGTGGGTAGAAGGGAACAATGAAGGATCCTCATTATTTACCGGAGTGTGCACGCCGATGTGAAATTTCACCGCTTCGACATTCGTGATATTCAGCGTTCCCAACTCTATTGTAGAGAAAGTCCCATCTGTAGCACTTATTAACGCAACTGTGTCATCACTAACCGTGGTTATTTGACCGCCATCATGCACGACTGACATTTTAGTCATGTAGTATTGAATACGCGTTACTTGATAATCTTGCGCCAAATTATTCTGAGTCGTACTGTTCATTTGAAACAGCTGAGTCCCCAGCGTATGGTAAATTCTAATATTTGTATTTACCTGTGCGTTTATTGAAAACGATGCACATAACAATATTGCTAACGTAATATTTTTCATAATTTTTTAATTTATTCTGGGCGTTCATATTTACAGCATCCGTGAAGGTCTTCGTAGACTTTATCTTTAGCACGATGAGAGTCGCTGTCATAACCAACATCTGCAATTTTTTGTTTGATTTTTTCCAATGTTATTACTTCGGGGTCGAAGGAAACGGTCATTTTATCATTCTTGACATTCCAAGTGGCTTCATCAATGCCTTTAACTCCATCCAAAGAACCTTCGATCGTTTTTTTACACATTTCACAATTTCCGTAAACTGTAAATTTCTCGGTTTTTAAATTTGCATTTCCTGATGAACATGAAGCTATGAATAGCGCTGCAAGTATAAATAGGATATTATTTTTCATTTGTATTTGATTTTCTATAAAAAAAAGTGGACAAAAGTCCTTCTTAATCCTGATGGAAAAAGGGTTTAACGAATAGAAAAAATCAAATAATAAATGCCTGATGGATCAGATAGATGTTCCCAATTTGCCTTGATTCATGCGGTGGAGCATGAAGTGAGTTAGGAACCAAAGGAATGAATTGAATTTCCTTTGAGTAATTGAAAAATTGAGGAATATCAATTTCGATAGCGGAAACGACAACATCAACAGATGGTCCGTTTTCACTTGCATCATTTTTAAAAGAAAGCGATTTGTTGTAACAACATGGCTTTTGAGAAAAGTGATTCGCTGAATTATTGACTTCTTGAGAATCTTCTAGATTTTGACAACAGGGAGGAAGTTCTTTGTTCTCTTCCGTTAGCCTCTTTGCCATTTGATCACAAGATTCCGCTTTTGAAAAAAGGGACCAAGATTGAGCTTCATCACCACAATAATGCGTGTCTATAGCAAAGCAAGCCGATGTTGTAAACATCAGTAAGGCCAAAAGGGACACTATGAAGCGTTGAAGAAATTTCAATTCACTCAAAGATAAGGAAATAGTTTCAATTAGAATAACTCCGATTCTTACGAGCTCTTGAAATCCTATTCAGTTTGTCGCAGTGAAGTGTTAAGTTATTTAGACGATAGCCGTCAAAGACAAAAACAGTTTTCCGCAATGAAATTACAATATTCGACATTTAAGGATGAGGATCTTTTTATACTAACCGACTTCAACTGTCAACCGGCTCAAGAACTTCTAAGTAAGCAGGGGATGTATAAGGTTGTTTGGTCCAGAGAAGTCGCCGTGAATGTTATTGTAGACGGATATGAGATGGCAATTAAAAAAGATCATGTTGCCTTTTGTACACCACTGAACATTATGGAAGTTCCATTGGGTACTCCGGGAATTATCTCATTCGTTTTCAATAAGGAGTTCTTTTGTCTTCAAACACATGATGAACAAGTTTCTTGCAACGGTTTTTTATTTTTTGGTTCCTCTCAACCTCAGGTCATGGAGCTTTGCGAAAAAGATAGATCACATTTTTCAACGATGTTGTCTTTATTCGAGGAGGATTTTAATATCAAAGATGAATTGCAGGGTGAGATGCTTCGGTCTTTACTTAAAAGAATGCTGATTATTTCTACACGAATTCTAAAAGAAAGCTTACCGGAACCGTCTATCAATAGCACAAGTATGGATACCATACGCCAATACAATCTTTTGGTCGAAAAGCACTTTCGCGAGAAGCATAAAGTAAAGGATTATGCGGATCTACTTTTTAAATCTCCTAAAACATTATCGAATTTATTTCATATGTATGGAGGTAAAACACCCTTAGCGGTAATCCACGAGAGGATTCTATTGGAAGCAAAACGGCTATTGTTGTATTCAGATAAAACAATGGAAGAAATAACACTGGATTTAGGATATTCAGATCCTGGACACTTTTCTAAACTCTTTAAAAAACACGAAGGCTTGAGTCCTCGTTTATTTAAGAAAAACAAAAGCGATCTTTCTATTGGAAAATAATGGAAAAGTATAATTTTCAGAATGTTTAGCGTTTAATTTTTTTGTGAAGTTCATCAGAAATTCGTCCAAAGGGAAGAATACACCTTTTAAAGGGACAACTACACCTTTAAAAAACTTCAAGAATGGATGTTCTTTGTACCACAAATAATAATTAAAACAGAGTATCATGAAGATCAATATTTCTAAAATAGTAACAATCTTAATTCTTGCGTTTTCAGCAACGAATGTAAGTGCACAAACGAAGGATGTAAAATTAACTCAAGTAAAAAACGCTTTTGAAACTACGCAATTAACATTAACTCCGGGTGACTATCAATTCGAGATTGCCAACAATGGCGTAGATCACGAGTTAGGCTTTGTTTTGGTTCCAATAGGTAAATATGATGCTGCGGATCATATCAAAGCAGCATATGTATCAGCTCCTGTTGCAAATGGTACTTCTTCTAAAACGGGCGTTGTTTCTTTAGCGGCTGGACATTACGAGTATTTCTGCCCAATGAATCCAACTCCTAAGTATAGTTTGACTGTCGTTGAAAAAATCGAGAAGGTAAAATTAACGCAGATACCTGGAGAATTTAAAACAAAAAAAATGAAGCTGGCACCAGGGAATTATCAATTTGAAATCGCAAATAACGGTGTGGATCACAATGTTGGTTTTGTACTTGTGCCTGCAGGAAAATATGACGCTGCTGATCACATTCAAGAAGCATATGTAGCGAAGCCCGTTCCAAATGGTACATCTTCTCTTTCTGGCATTGTTTCTTTATCCACTGGAGATTACGAATATTTTTGCCCGTTGAACCCTACAGATAAATACAAGTTGACTGTTAAATAGTAAATGCGAATAAACTTTTCATAAAAAGGAAAACGGGGCAAGTTCAAACTTTTGGAACTTGCCCCGTCTTGTAATTTGGGAGGTGGACGGTATTTAATACTTTTCTCCAGTGATTGAATAATGCTTCCTGTTTTCCCAAACTTATAGCAAGGTATTTTATGCTATCGCTTTTGTTACTCATCTCAATAGCTTTCAGTTTGAATTACCATCGGTGCAACCTCGTGGTCTTTGCGCAATTATCTTAACTAAACTGCCTTTTTAAATGCAGTAACTCCAACACGACATGTCGTTGTAACTGAATTGATTATTCTGTAACATAAAACGATTTATTTGGTGCGTCTTCTGGTATTGGATTGACGCGTTTTCATTTTATAAAGAAATTCAATCTATAGCATGACAGAATTCAATAACAATCAACTATATTTGCATCTCGTTTTTAGAGATTCCTACCCGGGTGGCGGAATTGGTAGACGTGCACGCTTGAGGGGCGTGTGTCCTAGGACGTGTGGGTTCGACTCCCATTCCGGGTACACATTGATAAACTCAATGTAAACAGAAGTCTCGATCATCCGATCGGGACTTTTTGTTTCTAACAATTTTATTATTCGTATAGGTTCATCCCATTGCTTTCTGGTCACTTCTTTGACACTTTAAAAGTACTTTGATAATCTATTACTATTGTTTTGTTTCAATTATGACCATAAAAAAACCAGAATTCAATAGATTGAACTCTGGCCAAATAGTATGTTGGAAACTTCCTATGAAACGTTCCAAAATAGTTTTATATCATCACCAGGATGAGGTGCAGAATAATTAAACACTACGCTATCAGTCTGACCAAAGTTGAACCATCCACCACTTGGAAGTTTTTGCATTTCTCCTACTCCATTAATTCTATATAAGACTTCACCACCTCCTGCTGGATCGTAATTAAAGCTTAAAAATTTACCTTTTGGAAACACTGTTAACTCCCCAGATCCATTGATATTTGGACCCAATAGATTGTCAATCTCTTCACTTACTCCTCCTTGTTTTAATTCGCTCATGGTATCTTTTTTTAAAAATTAAATTATAAAGTCAATATTAATTAATTGTTTACAATTTGACACTAGAACATGTACCTATTAAAACAGATACATGTGCCTGACATTAATACGTATATATACTTAGTTATAGCAAGCTAAATAATCTAATTAATTATTACATAGTCCTATCTGATCTCAAGGAAATAATTGCTTTATGGGTTCACTTTCTCAAAAAAATAAATTGAACGATTAATCTGTTATTAATACCTGCAAACACTATTTAGAACTTGTCTCGTTTTCTTTTTTTGATACATCCCTTTCTAATAACTCGTTTCCAAGGAACAGATAATTTATTCTATCGGTTCGATAACAGTCATTTTTGATGTCATACCTAATTCCCTCTGAAAAACTCGGAGATTAGGAAGGTCTCCAGCGTTTATTTGTTCCTTCCATTTTCACTTGGATACAAAGTACAAAGTTGATCGCTTTGCCAGAACTCCTTGCTATCAATGTCTAAAATTGATAAACGTCCTTTGAAAGCTGCTCCCGTATCAGTGTTCCAAACGTTCGACTGCTTCCATGGAACGAAAACATTCCGCTTAGTGGTTGGTGTATGTCCAATGTAGATTTCATGGAACAGCTGCAATCGTTCAGAGTAGAAAGGGTCTGTTGTACTTAAATGATTGCAATCAATTGCCATTTCCCAAAGTGTTCGATCCCAGTAAAGCACCGAAGGATGTTCTTCTTTTGCAGGTCCTTCCAAAGAGGTAAATCCTGCATGAACAAAAAGTCTATTTTGATCATCTACAAAATAGTTTTGCAAGTTTTCGAAAAATGCAATGTGGTCTTCTTTTTCTTGTCGGTTGATGTTGTCGTAACTCTTGATGGTTTCTTTTCCTCCATGTTTATACCAAGTGCTGTCCAACTGTCCTTTGGCCAGCCAATCGTGACACCAGACATCGTGATTGCCTTTAAGAAATGTGCACTGAATTTCTTTATTAAGATTCAGCAAAAATTGAATTACTTGAGCAGATTCACTCCAACCATCAATGTAATCTCCAACAAAGATCAAATGATCTTGAGGCGTTACTTCCGCTAGGTCTAGAGTCTGGGTTAAACCGCGTAGCCCTCCATGAATGTCTCCTATGACAAGATTTCGACTCATTTTAGTAAGCTTCTGTTTTAATTGCAATATTAGAATAAAATGGGAAAGATTAGGCATTAAGTCAAATTCAAGGCCTGACCTTTTAAAGACAAGCCCTCTTGGGAAGTTAGAATTGGTTTTTATACAAGCGAAGTTGTGACGGGTGTGGTTGGCAGAAAAAAATCCAAAACGGCCTTTGGGGTGATGCGGTAAATATAGCATCCCGAATTGAGTCATCAAGTGAGCCAAGTAAAATTAACATCTCTTCAACTCTGGTTCGAACGTTGTTGCGGGAGGTGCACGAAGTGGGACAAGTTCAAATTTTTAGAGCTTGTCCCGTTTTCTTTTTTTGATACATCCCTTTCATATAGCTCGTTTCCAAGGAACAGATAATTTATTCTATCGGTAGGATATCAGGCATTTTGATGTTATACTGAATTCGATCTGGAAACACTAGTTGAATTCGGCGCTTTTTGGTTCTATTTCGAGTCTAGGAAAAGTAATCTGATTAAATCTGCTACTTTTCATATGCAAAAGTTCAACAATCAAAAAAAAAGCTTCATCTGATCAGATGAAGCTTTTTGATAATCTCGATTGTTTATTAATTCGTTCTTTTTTTCTTCTCGAATTTGAAATGCTTGTGGTGATCTTGAAATTTCTTATCCCCATCTTCGGCTTTCAAATTGTGACAGTTTTCTATCATTCCCTTTCTGTGATGCATCATTTTTCCTTTTAATGCGAAGAGTGAACCTGCTGTTAGTATTGCTACGAGTACGACTATTATTTTTGCTCTTTTCATGACTATGCGTTTTTTACATTAAAATTTGAATGACATCCGTGGTTCCCTTCAAAATTTTCTTTGAATGATGAGAACTCTTCATCGTTCATTCCTCGAACTTTTTCTACAAAAGCCATTCGTTTGCCTTTCATATGTTCTCTTTTCCATTTGCCTTTACCGGACAGTTTGAAAATTGCTCCGATGATTAATAATACAACAAGCAGTTTTGTTGCGATAAAAAATAATACTCCTACCAAAAGGCCTATTAACACACTTTTAAAAATTGAAATCTTCATCTTTTTTGTTTTTTAAGTTAAAATTGATCTTATACTTAGGAAGACGGATGACCTCTTATTTTACTTTAAATGATTTCGTTTTATTTTCAATTAAAACAAAAAAGCCCATCAACAATAGTGTCAATGGGCTTTTTAATGGATCAATATTTATTCTGTTTCACATCTTTTTTTCCACTCTTCTTTAAACTTGGATTTTTGCTCGTCATCCATGTTCATGAATTTTTCTTTGAATTTGTTTCGTCCAAACCCACCTTTTGAAGGCCTTCCACCAGACTTAAATCCTCCAAATAGGATTTTACTCAAGATAAAAATTCCTACTGCCTGCCAATAGGTTATTGTATTCACACCAATAACATCTGGTAGAATTGCATTCCAGAGCAACATTACTACTACTGGCAATACGAATATAATGGCCAGTATCATTAAAATAAATAAAGGCTTTTTCTTTTTAAAATTATTCATGGGTTCGATTGTTTTAAGTTTTTCAATTCGTTAGTTCTTTGTACAGATATTCAAGCTTTTCACGCAAGTGTTTTACTGCATATCCTTTACGACTTATCACTGTTTTTATATTTATCTCCAGCTTATCTGCAATTTCTTGCAAAGTTTGATCTTCCATCTCATTCCAAAGAAAAACCTGTCTTTGTTTCTCAGGCAATTCGTCCAAAGCTTTTCGGAATTCGTCCCAGAAAAGTTCTTTATAGACGCCTAAATCAGGACTATTACTTGTGTCCATCAACAGAATATCTTTGAAAGAAAAGTTGTTGTCTTCATCTGAATCTGTATTCTCGTCGAGAGAAACAGTTTTCTTTTTTCTATAAAAATCGGTTACTTTATTTCGGGAAACGCTATGCAACCAACCGCTCATGTTTTCGATATCGTCTAGGTTAGTCAAACGACTCAATTGATACCAAACTTCCTGTGCTATGTCTTGTGCTTCAATTGTGTTACTAACCTTTGACTTTATGAAACCGCTTATTTGATCACCATATTTCTTAACAGCAGAAGCTATTGAATTTTTGTTCTCTTTTTTGTTGGGTTTATCCACCATTTCTATAGATAATGTCGTGTTCATATTTATGAAGACGAACATAACTTCGTTTTACTTTAAAAGTAGTCACAATATTATTTTAGAAATCTTTTTTACTAAATAATAAGGGAATTCACTATTGAAGTTTCATTCAAGAATCTGATTTTTTTTCAAAAATAACTGCGAACAAAAAAGAATATAGTACATACCCTTCTGGAACGCGTACTATAGTCAAACCGCGATCAATTATTCAGAATCAACCAAATAAGTTCCCCATTCTCCAATTGCTTTCAAAATAGGTACAAGTTCCTTTGCTTTATCTGTTAAACTATATTCAACTCGTGGTGGAGTTTCAGGAAAAGACTCTCTCACAATCAACTTAGCATCTGCCAATTCGACCAATTGAGAGGCTAAAACTTTCCTTGAGATTTGCGGGATAGCATGGTCTAGTTGCCCAAATCGCTTTGGTGATCTAGCTAGGTTAAAAATGATGACAAACTTCCATTTCCCACCTATAACACCTAGTGCAGCAGTTAATGGACAGTTATGTATATCAAATTTTTTCATCTCAATAATTGACTTTTTTCAATTGTAATTTCCAGTTGGTAAACAGATTCTCTACAAGAATATTCTTTAAGTTACCAAAAGTAACAATTACGAATCACTTCAATGCAAGACTTAAGAACTATTAGCACCTATTATTAATAATAGTTACCAAGTGGTAACTACTTTTTTATACGGATTTCAGCTATAAGTTACCTAATGTAACACTTAATAGTAACTTTGTGTAACATAAAGGAAGGTTGTAAAACCGGTTTCAACATCCTTATTACGATGAATTTTAAAAGGGATAGATTTTACTGGGTTTCCATTTAATGTAATCTATAAAAAAAAGCAAAATAATGAACAAAAAGAAAGAGTACAAGAACTTCAATCGAAACGAAAAAATTTTTTTCATCGGTTTACTGGTGTGGATTTTTCTACAATTATCCAGATTCGTAGCTATTATATTAATCAATGATATTGGCACTGGTGTAGAATCTCCAGCTTGGCTATTTCCTGCCTACCTAGACTTAGTAGCTGCCTTTTTCGGCATCCCTTTAATGATAGCCTTAGTTAAAAAACGGGGATTATTGACTTGGACATTTACTATCATGTATTTGGCAATTTCAATAGTTGACCATTGTGGAAACTTTGTTACAACAGGCGCAGTAGGTCCTCCTTCTATCGTTCCAGAGGGAACGAATCCCATTCTTGCACCTGCTATTCAAACCGTATTTGATCTTCTTTTTGTTGTCATTCTAATGATGCCAAATTACCGCAAGCTATTTTTCCAAACAACCAACGAATCATCCAATTAAAATCAATTCAAAAATTTCTAATCAAAAAAAAAGCAAAATGAAAAATTTAAAAATAGTAGTGTTTACCATCTTATCCATTTTTACTGCTTCAACATTAAATGCGCAGCAATCGACACAAGCGCTTGGAGCACTGGAATTCAATGATGAAGGCGTATTGTTCGTAGGGGATAATCTTTTAGGAGCAATTCATGCCATTGACTTAACTACAGAAAGTCGCACAAAAGAAAAGTTTGAAATCAATGTATATAATATTGATGCACAAATAGCTGCTGTTTTAGGCACAGCTCCTCAGAATATACAAATCAATGATTTAGCTGTGCATCCTAAAAGTGGTGAAGCCTATCTTTCTGTAAGTCGCGGCCACGGTATGGATGTATTGCCTGCCCTAATCAAGATAGATGCTGACAATAAAATACATAATGTGGCATTAGAATCGGTAAAAATCACTTCTCAAACCTTGAGTAAAATGCCAGACATTAGTAAGCAGTTTAAGGCTCGTGGCACTATGGGGCCACCTACCATCAAAGAGATTGCTAAATCAAAACGTCCATTGCGTATGTTTTCTATCATGGATATAGAATACCATAAAGGAGAAATTTTTGTCTCGGGAGTGAGTAATGAAGAGTTTAGTTCAGTATTGCGTAGAATGCCTTATCCCTTTGATGGAAAAGAAAGCATCAGTAATATTGAAATGTATCACATTGCGCACGACCAATATGAAAGCCGTGCCCCGATTCGTTCTATGCAAATTAAAAATATTGATGGTGTAGACCAAATAGTTGCGGCATATACATGTAGCCCTTTGGTATTAATTCCATTGACTGAATTAACGGATGGTGCGAAAGTCAAAGCCAAAACTCTTGGAGATATGGGAAATGGACAACCACTTGATATGGTAGTTTTTAATATGATGGGTCAAGAAATGTTATTTGTAACCAACAATAGTAGAACACCTCAAGTAATACCATTGAATGGATTGAATAATGCCAAGGTAGTTACAGATAAAGACTTTGAGCGAGGAGGTAAAATGGATTTAGGCCCAATCATTCCATACGGTCCTGTGGGGGAAGGTGTCATGTTTGTAGGTTCTTCTCTTCATATCGATTTACTAAATGAAAAACAGTTTGTGTCCTTGACCAGAGACGGTCCAACAGGTAGTTTAGATTTAGAAACGGTAATGACCATGTTTCCAAATAAGATGCACAATTTAGACGCAGCTGAATTTGATTTCCCAAGCTATAAACCCGCTGCAAAAAAGAGTGAAAAAGGTAAATAATGACAACTTCAAATCAAATCAAATCACTTGGCGTTTTAAAGTTTAGTGATGAAGGAATACTATTTGCTGGCGATAATGTGTCAGGAACTATAGTCGCTTTAAACTTTACTGCTGAAATTAAAACAGCAGATAAATTTGAAATTAATGTCTACAGTATAGATGCGCAAGTGGCAGCTATTTTAGGAACAACGAAAGATAATGTACAGCTAAATGATTTAGCTGTACATCCTAAAAGCGGCCAAGTATATTTGTCTATCACTCGCGGGCACGGTATAGAAGCCTTACCTGCATTGATAAAGGTAGATGCAGAGAATGAGTTGCACATCATAGATTTATCTACGCTAGAACTCACCGTTCAAGATCTAAATAATTTACCAGACAATGATAGGCGAGTAGCATTGCGTGGTACTGGTCGTTCAGCACCTACAATTAAGGAAATAGCAAAGTCCGAACGTTCATTACGAACGCTAGCAATCGTAGCGATAGAATATCACAAAGGTGAGTTGTTTGTTTCGGGAATTAGTAATGAAGAATTCTGTTCGGTACTGCGCAGAATGCCGTATCCTTTTGATGGAAAAGAAAGCATCAGCAATATTGAAATGTACCATATTGTGCACGACCAGTTTGAAAGTAGAGCGCCTATTCGATCAATGGTAGTGAAAGAAATTGATGGTATAGAGCAACTAGTTGCAGCGTATACATGTAGCCCGCTAGTTTTAATCCCTTTGGATGAAATAAAAGATGGTGCACAAGTCAAAGCCAGAACTATTGGAGATATGGGCAATGGACAACCTGTTGACATGGTACCTTTCAATATGAAAGGGCAAGAAATGTTGTTTGTTACCAACAATAGTAGAAGTCCGATGGTAATTCCAGTAAGTGGGCTTCATAATGCAAAAGTGGTTACTGATAAAGATTTTGAAAGAGGGCCTAAATTGGACTTAAACCCTATGATGCCTTTTGGTCCTATGGGAAAATCAATAATGTTTTCAGGTGCTTCTCTTCGTATTGACCTATTGAATGAAGAACAGTTTATCTCATTGAATAGAGATGCTGAAATGGGCAGTTTGGATTTAGAAACGGTTCAGACCATGGTTCCATTCAAAATGCATAATATGATTGGACAAATGGATATTCCGGTTGCAGATAAAAAATAAGATGTCTTGAAAACCTTCAATTACTTAATGGTACTCGTAATTATGATTTGCCCTATAGAAGTTATCTCACAGACCGGTCCTTCATTGGTATTACCGAATGAAATTAATGGCAGTATTAAACTCGATAATGCAGCCATTCGGGATTCTAATGTTGTAACGTCTCGACAGGAATTGCTTTCTGTTTTTGTGAAAAACGATGAGGACAAATATAGTTCAAATGCCATTCAGGGGAAATATAGAGTGGAGAGTCACTATTTGATATTTACTCCGTATTTCCCTTTTGAAAGGGGAATGGCTTATGTCGTTAGAACAAAAAATACTGTTCTCGATAGCAACTATACTTATCAATCATTTCGAGTAGGAGAGAAGAAGGTTGTTGATAAGGCTGGGGTAGTCAGTATATATCCGTCAGCGAATGAGCTTCCTGAAAACTTGTTGCGATTTTACTTCTATTTCAATACACCCATGAAAAAAGGGCAAGCCTTGAAGCATGTACAATTGATTGATTCAGCGGGTACTATTGATAACCATGCTTTTATGGAATTCAAACAAGAATTGTGGAGTGCTGATGGCAAACGACTAACGATATTATTTGACCCAGGGCGCATCAAAAGAGGTGTTTCCACAAATATGGAACTTGGTCCTGCCTTGCTTGAAGGTAAGGGGTACACCTTAGATATATCGGGCGATTGGGAAGATGTGTATGGACAAAAGTTGACAATAAAAACGAGCAAAGAATTTGTAGTCGGAAAAGCATATCGTCAGCAAATAAAGGTGAATGAATTAGAAATCAAGAAACCAGCGGCAAATAGCGATGATACATTGATCATCTATTTTGATAGAATAGTAGACCACGCTTTGGTTCAATCTATGATTCGAATAGAGGATGAAAACAAGAACCTCATAGTCGGATATTGGGAAACATCAGAAGAAGAAAGAACGATACAATTTATTCCTGAAAAGACATGGGAAAAAGGAACCTATCGAATCATCATGGATGGTAATATGGAGGATGTTTCTGGTAATAACCTAAATAACTTGTTGGACCAAAAACCAAGTGAACAGAATAGCAATCTCCAAGAGATAATTCGACCCTTTTCGATATGATTATTGATTAAAATTCAAGCTTCACTTTTAAATAAATACAAACATGAAGATTAAATCATTCATGAATACTTTTCTGGTATTCACAGCTATTGTATTGCTTTGTTCGGATGCTTTCGGACAAAGTACTGACACATTAAAATACAAATTTGACCTTCAAATTGGAGGGCAACGAAAACGAGGTGTCTTTTCGCAAACATCACTAAGAGTGACTTCAAATAATAAACTTGAAAATAAAAAACTGGTCTTTAATAACCAGTCAAGCTATACTTATACAGAAGTAAACGGCAATAATATCGCTGATGACTGGCATTTTAGATCCATTCTAACATTCAAACTTAAGTCGACAGAAAGAATCCTTCCAATATTTGGCCACAACTACTTTAAAAACGTATTGTATAGGATTTCAAATAGCCATAGAGCATTTACAGGGGTCAGAATAATTCCAATTAAGAAATACAAAGATTTTTCTTTTGTTGCTGGAGCAGGATATGAGTTCAGCAATTATTCTAATGAGATTTTTATTAATAGTCCTTTCTTATCGAGTCAGAGAGACTTTGGTCTAGCTTTTTTTGGTCTTATTGGGAAGCATCAAATAGGAAAGCAAAAAATTATTTTAGAATACAATTTTTCCTCAGTGCAATCTTTTAAGGAGGCTAACGATTTTTCATTTTGGCTGACATCGGGCTTAAGCGTCCCTATTGGAAAGCATCTTTTTTTAGGGTTAAGCTATGATTTTAGGTATCGAAATGTTCATTTAGTAGAGATTCCTAAAATAAATGATTTCCTCATGTTTAATATCAGAATAAAACTGTCAAATTAATTTAAACACTACTAATAATAACAAATGAGTTTTTTTACTCATACACAACATTTAGACTCATACTCTTCCCAACTAATTCCGAATAAAATTCTCTGCAATTTAGTTCTCCTATTTCTCTATATTCTGGTTCGAAGGTTGTTGCGGGGTGTACACTTCGATTAAACTCGGTGTAAACTAAAGCGGGACAAGTTCATTTTTTTAGAGTTTGTCCCGCTTTTTTTTTGATATATCCCTTCCTGATAGGGTTCTTCTTGTAAATTGCTGATTCATAATATCCATTCGATAATAATCATTCGAATAATAAATAAACTTGAAAATGTGTAACGAAAAAAGAGCTACTTCAATTCAGATGACTCTTTTTTGAACTATTATTAAGGTGAAATCTAAGGCTTGGTTGTAACATAAATGATGCAAGGACGACTTAACACTCCATCGTATGAATAACGTATAAATGCTGTTCCTTCACCTACAGCGGTTACTAATCCTTCAGAATTAACCGTTGCAATTCTATCATTCATAGAAAACCATTCTATTTTCTCCTTTTTTAGTTGATAATCTTCTTTCCCCAATCTACTTATTGTGTAAGCTTTGGCTTTCAATTGCTTTGAATTGCCTTTAACAATTGAATCACGACGTAAATTTATGTCATACAAGTTTGGCATTCCGACAACTAGAACATCAACTGTATCAGTAAACAACTCACGCTTCAAGCGAGATCGTTCCATAAAAACAATTTTTGCAATTCCTTTAGATTTTCCCGTAACAAGGCCTTCTTGATTAATTTTGGCTATGGAGGTGTCCAAAGATTTCCATTGAAAATTATTGTGCCAACTTTCAGTAGAATTATACTCCCACTGACCTAAGCTATGTTGTTTAAGCCCAATCATTTGAATGTTACCATCTACAAAAACAGGCTGATTGACAGTTGGAACCTTAACACCTGTAACATTTGAAACAACTCTAAAAGAGTAATGACCTGAAAGATAATTATCTACTAATGCATGTATTACAACGTCACCCAATAAATTCCCAGAAACTTTTCCTGTAGAATCTACGCTTGCAATATCACTATTTGAAGAAAACCACTTAATATGTAAATTAGATATTGTATCTCTGTTTCTACCCAAAAATGCGCTTAACCGAATAGACTCTCCAGTACCGATTCTTCCTGGATAAAATCCATATTCTATTTTTGTTCTTAAATAAATGATATCACTATCTGGCATCACTTGAACTTGCAGAGGTGCGACTGCTATATCTTTATATTTGACCTTAATTTCGCAAAAACCTGAAGACTTACCTTTGGCTTGACCTTCGGAGTTTATTTTCGCACAGTTATTGTTCGTTGACCATGTTGCGGAATCTGATAAATCGATATCCGATCCATAAATATCTACCCCTAACAACCTAAAGTAAATAGAACCTCTCATAGGAATATCAGTCCCGTCTGGTGCATCTATTCGAATGTTAGTAAAACTTGGAGAGACTACAATGGATTTGGCAGTACTTTTTGTAGCATTTTTACCTGTCCCTATTTCCGCTGTAATACTAACAGTACCATACCCGATAGAAATCAATTTTCCGCTTTCACTAATCTTCACAATACCTGGCTGAGAAATAACCCAATTACAATACTCTGTAACATTTATTGGAAGATGACCATCGCTATAAAACTGCATTGCACTCAATTGAATTGTGTCCCCTTGCATTATGTTGGAACTGTCCAAGCTGATTTCGAATGAAGTAAGCTTGGCTTGATTGCCATCTTGTGCTAATACTGAAAATGAAATCACAGTTAAACAAAAGGATAAAATTAGTGTGGAAATATTTTTTTTCATTAGATATAGGTTACTTGTTTAAACTAAATGTAAGTGAACATTCATTGTCATTTGTAAATTATGTAATGAGCGACATCTTTTTGTTGTGAATAACATATATCAAAGTTCTGAACGTGAGATTATCCCACATTTCTTGCATTACAAAGCAGCAGGTTTTAAGAAGTTCTATCAAGACTAGGAACTATGAATTGTTTTTGTTGAAGGTTTACTAATTAGCCAAGCTAATCTGCTTCTAATTTGTTCGAATCATGGTTCGAACCTTGTCCAGCCCAGTGTAAAAGTCTCGATGATTTGTTCAGGCCTTTTTTTTGCTGAAAGTTCGCCCCGGCTGCGATATATAAAAGAATGTTGCAAGTTTTAATAGGACAACTTTAAGTATTCGTGCAATCATTGCATGTAATACAGTTTTTGATTTGAAGTACTTAAAGGCATCTTCTATTGCAACTAGTACGCATAAAAATCAGGTACTTATACATATTCTGTCTTAAGAAATAAACAGTACCTTACAGAACCTATTTCATTAGAAATGAACTTGTAACCTAGTGGCTAAATGGCACCTTAATCAGTTGTTATTTAGTCGGTTTTAGTTAATGAAATGGTGAAAACAAAAAACACTAGAAGGTCTGGTGGTCTAATAGTTATAGGTAACTGAAAAAAGCCTATTACATCGGATAAAGTCAATTTTAAAGAGATTTACGATATGTATGAACAATTAGAAAAAAAAAAGGAGAATAAAAGTAGAGCGGTTGCTAATTCAGTAGCTCGGAAGAAAAGTAATGTTAATCAGAGTTTTGGATTTGTGGATAATCGACCTGAAGCTATTGCGCAAAGAAAGATACAAGAGATAGCAGACAAGGCGAATGGTACCCCGGAATTGAAACAGCTGAAAGCGCAGACCGCCGCGGCAATACCCGCTGTGAGCGGGTATGCTAATCATAATTTTTGGGCAGGAACGGTAGGAAGCTTTATAGGTGGTGCGGGCATGGGGGGTATCCCATTAGGTGGTCCTGATCCTCAGAGATACAGAGGAGTCGGGAGCTTTTATGACCTTGACGGCGCCGGTCTTCCAATCAACGTAATTACACCCGTAGATTCGGGCAATGTAAATAACGGGCGACATGCCTCAACTGACAAGGGACACCGGTTGGCAAATGCTTCCGGGGGTACGGGTACCGCTAATAACATGTTCCAACAGGATGCCGTTACGAACGAAGGGTTAGCTGGGAGGTTTGGGCTTTGGAGAGCTCATGAAGCAAATTTCCTGGCTGGCCTGGGAGCCCCTGCCGGCGGCCGCACCCATGCGCAGTGGGAATTCTCCTTTAATGCGGATAGACCATAATATAATCGATGTGAACAGAGGTTAATCTATTGTTTAATAGTTGGTTACTATGCATGTGACAAATTGCTCGAGCCGATAGGTTCATAACGGAGAAATAGAAATATTGAAAAGTAGGGGAACATCACTTTATTCGAGTGCTAATTTTCTCATGGACTTTTAGACTAAGCAGGGCAAACAAAAACACCAATATCAAAGCCCAAAACAAAACATAAAATCCATTAAAACGCTTTTTAGCCCCATTGTTGGTGGACTACTATAATTGAACTCTACACTCTCGCGGTAAAAATAGATTGCTGTCTAGAATGATAATCATTATCATTTTGATGATTTTTTTTCGTAGACGTCGAGGCTGATTTGTCTTGATACGAAACAAGAATACACTTGCAGTATCTCTATTTCACATAGAAAGACGTATCAGCTTTATTTAAGATTCTGATTCGAACGTTGTCCTGCTTCAGGTAAAAGGCAGGACAACGTTCGAAATTTTAGAGCTACTCCCATTTTCTTTTTTTGATACTTCCCTTTCTATTTAACTCCCGACATATCCTTTCTTTCCACGAAAAACATTTCCAACAAACCTTTGCCTTTTGCTTCAATTTTACCACGAGATTCGAAGGAGTACTCGTCATTGTTTTTCACAATTTGATATGTCGATTCAGAAATATTAACCTTACCAACATTCCCTGAGCTTTCCATCCTACTTGCAGTGTTTACGGTATCCCCCCAAATATCATACTGAAATTTTTTCACTCCAACAATACCGGCAATAACAGGTCCTGTGTGCACACCTATTCTTATTTCGAAGAAAGGCTCGTTGTTTGCTTTTTTCTTTTCGGCCAAGTCAAGCATGAATTGTTGAATTTCCAGCGCTGCTTTCACAACATCTTGAGCGTGCGTTTCATTTACCGTTGGTAGACCACCAGCGGCCATATATGAATCACCTATTGTTTTAATTTTCTCGATATTATGTTTCTCCATAATGTGATCAAATGTTGAAAAACAAATATTGATTTCTTTTACAAGATCTTGAGAACTCAAGATTTCTGACAATGCTGTAAATCCTTTGAAGTCTGTAAATAAAACGGTAACAAAATCAATCAATCGAGTATCTGCTGAACCTTTCTCTTTGAGTTCTTCAGCAATTTCGACAGGTAGTATATTCAGTAATAAATTATCCGACTTCTCCTTTTCAAGTTCTATCTCTTTTCGACTCTTTTCAATGATCAACTTTTGCTTATCAACTTCTTTCTTTGCCTGATATCCCCTGAAGGAAGTCTTTGCTATAATTAACCCTGCAGCACCTGAAATAGTAAAATTAAACGCATAAGTGAGTAAAGCAAAATAACGTTGTTGAATTTCCGTAAAACCGTGATCAGGAACCCACCCCATTATGTCAAAAAGAAATAGCAGGGAAAAAACAATAATTCCAAGTGCCAGAAAAAAACGGCCGTGCTTCAAACCTGATATAAATGAACCTACTATAGAAACAGCCGACATCGATACAAAAGGACTTGTTAGTCCTCCGCTAAACAAAGAAATCAATAAAATATACAGAAATGCTAAAGCAAAAAACACATTGGATACTATTACAATTCGGCCATGGAACCTGTACATGGAATTATTTAGGAACGAACAAATCGAATAAGACAAAAAGATAAATGGTAAAAAGCCGTCTACATCAAGAATAAATTTGAGAATAAGAAAAAGCACAAGGCACAACAAATAGGCATAGCGGCTAATTTTAAGAGCGATCTCCGTTTGTTTAGAAAGGAGTTCCTCATTGAGTTTTATATTTGTGCTTTCTGCCTTCAAATTATTTATTTCAATTCTTTTTATTTGTGAATGCAGGCGCAGCTATCAACTGCGCCCTATATCTACTTTATATTTGTTACATCCAACCCAACTCTTTCAATGTCCATGAAGAATTCCAGATTTTAGTCATACCAATTATCTTACCTTCTTCATTCATACGAATGGCGTAAACATACTCTGCGTTAGTCGTTTTATTGGTTGGAGGTACAGGACCTCCTTCACCGGTATGCGTTGCAGTATAAGTAGCGAAAAATAGAGCAACGTTATTGGCCTCGTCAAAACTAGAAGCGTGTAACTCATAGCTGCAACCAGGAGCTATACTTCCAAATCCAACCATCCAACCTACATAATCTTGAACAGTTTTTAGATCAGAAAGCGGCTCACATTGTCCATTAAAAGGCGCACTATCCGCTACCAAATCCTTACAAGCGTCCCAGCCTTTTAGTGATTCGCAATTGTGAAAGAATTTTTGAGCATTTTCAAATAGGGTCATATTAATTTGTTTTAAATGTTAGAGTTGTAATAGTACTGAGCAATAATTAGTTGTTAAATAAATTCGTTCAGTTACTGAAATCCCACTTAATTTTTTCTAACGCTTGAGAATCGAGGATCATTTCTTTAATGTTTAGTACTCAGTACATTTGTAATAGCAATAATTAGTTTAGCTTAGTGCATGCGACCTAAAGAATTTAATCGAAATAGTGTTCTAGAAAAATGTATAATTCTCTTCTGGAAAGAAGGATTTACAACCACTGGCATTGAGAAAATAGTAGAACACACTGGGGTCAATAGATACTCTTTGTATCAAGAGTTCGGAAATAAAGACGGTATTTTACTGGCATCCTTTGAACTTTACCAAGAGCGGAATATTCCATTCGATTTACTCACAAGTACTTCTTTAGTGAATGATTCTTTGTTCCGGTTTTATTCCAGTTTTTTTCATCCTTCAACAGAAAGTAATTACCCGGTGGGCTGTTATATTTCCACACTAGCGATGGAGTTGAGAGAAAAGGATGCAATGAAAGAGTACTTCAACAATTTTCAAATTATACTGAAGAGCAAATTCGATGATTTTTTAGAATTAGTTCCAGGTATCGATCAAAGCGACGCTAAAACCATTTCAGAAAACCTAACTTTCTACTATTCTACAAGTATTGCCATGTATGTTATTTTCCCAATTGAAGAAACCGAAAAGTACTTGCGCAATAACTTAAAAATCATCACGAAATGTCTAGACAAATAGATCAAGCAGAATTAATTAAAAAAGCTGTTCCAATTTTTTGGGTCAATGGATTTAGAGCAGTTTCGTATAAAAACCTTGCTGAAGGAATGGGAGTAAGCCAGTCATTCCTCTACAATCAATGGGGCAAAGAACAGCTATTGCTTGATAGTATTGATGACTACCTTTCGCGAGAGATCGATCCATTCTTTCACTCGTTAGAACATGATGAAAGAGGAGTTGGAGCGATTAGAGACGTTTACCATGAAGTGGCTAAATCCAATTATTCTGAAGAACCGTGCACATGCATGCTTATGAATATTGCTCTTGAGTTACGTCATGACTTCACAAGTCTAGATTCTGTCTACGGTAAATTTCTTCACGATATGAGGTCCGCCTATACCAAAGCCTTTCAGCGGTCTTTTAAAGATGGAAACATTCAAGATGTAAATAAAATTCCAGAATATGTTGAAATGCTTATTGGCCTGATGTTCGGACTTAACTTACTTCTTCACTACAAATCTACTGAAGAGTTAATCGTGCACATAGATGCATATTTTGACCTTATTGATTAGCAAATTTCTCCTCTTGTTAATTTGAATTCTTCTTTCCAAACTTTAATTCTATTTGACAGGTATAGAAATTATAGACAAGCTTTCTTCTTTCTATGCTCAGAACACTACTTATTTGAGATCGCCAACATGAATATAAAAGAACTACTTTTAAAAATTAGACGAGCACCATCAAAACTGACACTTTGAATTCGAAAGAAAAAATAAGAGAACTTATCAGCAAATTCCCCATTCTCACTAAAGAGGAGGTTGATTTGATTGTCGATAAAACAATTGTCAAAGAGTATAAGAAGGGTGAACTGTTGTTAAGAGAAGGTCAAATTCCCAAGCATTGCTATATGGTTGTTGAAGGCTGTATTAGAGAATACCTTATTAAAGATGGTGACGAAAAATCGACGGGCTTCTATATTGAAAGTGAGACTGTAAACCCTCCTTCGAAAGAGCAAATCCCATCAAAACATTATTGGGAATGCACTGAGGATTGTGTGTTGACCATAAGTGGTCAGGCATATGAAGACGAATTGCGAGAATTGATACCTCGTCTAGGTGACATTTTTCAAAACATTGCAATTGGCAAATTAAACCAAGCCAAAGAAGAATGGAGTCAATTTATCTCTTCTTCTCCAGAAGAACGGTATCTAAATTTACTCGACACAAAACCTGACCTTCTAAACAGAATTCCACATCATCAAATTGCCAGTTATCTAGGCATGAAACCGCAATCTTTAAGTAGGATTCGAAAAAGATTGTTAGATCAAGAAAAATAATTCTCGCGTTAACTTTAGTGAATGCATAGGACTCTGAAGCCAACTACTTTTGTTCGTATAAAGTAAGTCAGGGATTATGAGAAATTTAAAAATGTTTAGTTCATTCGTAATAGTGTTATATGCAATTATCGCCTGTAAATCTAGCGATCATCTTGTTTCCGAAGAGGAAAGAAAAGAAGGTTGGGAGATTGTAAAGACTGATAAAGAAGAGGTCCCGACTTGGATAATTTACCGCCTTAAAGTTGAAGGAACGAATATCCTTAAATACAAAATTGTAGGTGAAATAAAATCGTCTCCAAAAGTTTGCTCCAATTCATTCAAACAAGATATTTACAATCTTTCAAACGGTATTGAAAAGGACGATGATTACAAATACATTAAGTACGAGGTTGTAGCTGATACCAACGATAGCCTTTCCATTTATGCCATTCACGACGAGCCATTTCCTCTTAAAGACACTGAAATGAATATTTTGTATACTTTCTATAGTGACACTTCTGGAAATGCTGAAGTACGATGGAGGGAAGCGTGGAATGAACATCCCGTTTCGGAAAACAAAAAACTAAATCGTGTTGAAAGCTTTCGCGGATCATGGCAGTTTTCATCTACTTCAAGTAATCTATACCAAGCAGTGAACAACGTAGAGTTTGACATTGGTGGAGTTCCATTGTGGTTCGCTCAACCAATGGTGTTTAAGTTTCTTAAAAATGGACTGAAAGACATGAGGGATATTTCCACGAAGTAATTTTCTTTGGTAATAATTGGACTAAACACCTCATTATAAGAATTTAATATTATTCAGGCTCGAAAGTTGTTGCGGACGATGTACAAAAAAGCGGAAGTTCATTTTTGAACTTCCGCTTTTTATTTCAGCAATTTTTAAGAACAAGCTATTCAGATTGAGTAGACCATTCATTCCTTGAATTTTTACATATTCAAAGGGTTGCCATCTATTTTTTCTCGATAGTAATGATCACAGATTGACCAGAGAATGCTTCGATAGTTGAACTTGTAAATTTCATCATCGTTTTCTCATTCTCTGCGATTTCGTACGTACCGCTGAATTCAAAACATTGCGTCGCCATTTCTTCATCCGCGTGTTCCAATCCTTCATCTGGACCTTGTCGAGAAATAATGAATGAGTCTCCCTCGTTTGTTACTTGCCAGACAAAATCTGTTGCTCCACCTTCGTCATTTTGCCAAGAGCCGATACACGACTCTTCGTAGATGTCGCAATCACCAATCACCCAATGTGGTAACTCTTCTTGGTTTACCCCATCTACGGACAACTCAGTTACATTCCATTCGCCTGCTTTCATCAAGCGTTTGGAAGTAGATTTCGTTTTATTGCAGGATGCTACTAACACTGCGATCGAAAAAACGGCTATGATTATTTTAGAATACTTTATCATGTTAATGTAGTTTATTGTTTTGATTATTGAATTTCTGTTACAAATGTGACGTCTACATCCGTTTCGCCTGGAGCGCAAGTCCCATCTTTAATACCCGGTTGATGTTTCAGCACAATCTGTGTTGTACCATTTCCAACATTTCCAACCGTCCATTGGCTTTGCAAACCAACTTCAAATACTCCATCTGTATCTGTTCGTACAATTGATAAGTTGGCAAAAGAAGGAGTGAAACAGAAGAAGTGCTCATCAGCCTCTTCCAAAACTTCATTCGAAATTGTATCAGCAGGACTTACTATTTCATTCAGTAGAAGAATACTTGCGTTATAAACAGTATTGTTCTGCAACCTGATGGTATCGAAAATATCATAGTTCAGACCACCATCACCATCTGGATCGCGGAACGTAGCGGTTACGTCAGGCTGAACACCTGCTGCATCAGTAAATTGAAGTGTTACTGTTGTAATAACCTCTGCCTCATTAGCGATTGGTGGAGGAACAGTAACAAGGTCGTCGTCTTTCTTACAACTACTCAAAGCAGCAATGCACGTCAATCCTAAAAGGACAATTGTTCTCATGTTTGTTTTTGTTTTCATGTTTGTTTGAATTTTGATTAAATAAATGATAATTAGTTGTGTATTGATTTTGGTGTAAATAATGCAAAGGGAATCGTTGCCCTTACGGAAATATTTCTTCCCATTTCATCAGCGAAATAGCGGAAGCGATTCATATAATCTCGATAACGCGTATTAAGCAGGTTGTTCGCGCTAATACCTAGGGAGATACTATTCCCCTTGAGTGGAATGTCTATACCTGCTGCGAAATTCAAGACAGTATATCCTTCGGGCGGATCGACGTAGTCACTATTCTCAGGAACGCGCGATTGTTTTAAGACAGAAGTTACCGAGAGCGAGACATAAGCGTTCTCTACTTTTTTTCCATCTTTAAAGTTATACTCCAGTGAATTTTCAAAGCGATCCGCGGGCATCATTACCAAATGTTGACGTGTTGTTTGGTTAAATGCACGTAAAATTGAGGCTTTCGAAATCACCTTAAACTCTTTGGTGATAGCATAACTTAAAGTAAAGTCGAGCCCTCTCAAGTGAGCGTTCACTTGATCATGAACAAATGTTGGAAATGCGCCTTTAATGGTAACTGTTGGAACCAAGGTGGGTTTCAAGTAGATGAAATCGTTAATGACATTGTAATACGCATCGAGTACTACCGAAAGTCGCTTCCCTGAATATTCAACTGAAGCACTTACATTCACCGCTTTCTCTGTTACAAGAGTGGAATCTCCAATTTCTATTGATGCGGCACCATGATGAAGTCCATTGCTATACAATTCGTTAATGTTCGGAGGTCTCCAAGCAGTTCCTACATTGGAACGAAGGATCAACTGTTTATTTACTTTGTAAATCGCTCCGATGGTTCCACTCATGTTCATGTAATTCTGAGCAGGAGAAACAATCGCTCCATCTTGCCACATGTAAACGCGTTGATAAATATTGTCAAACCTTACACCGCTTTCAATTTCCAGTTTTGATGACTTGGGCTTCCAGCTTTCGATCCAGAATATTCCAGCTCCTATTTTCTGGAAGTTGGGGATGAAAAACCGTCCTTCGTAGGTGTTTTCTTGGTAAGTTCCATTGACGCCAACACTTCCTTTAAACGATTTCATTCGAATGTGTTCCCATACGATTTCAGCCGTATGTGTGGTTAATTCAAACTGAAGAGCCGGAAGGTTTAAATTAGCAAGCGAATCATTCAGTGGTGCATGCTTGTCGTATTCTAGGCGTTTGTTGTACTGTCTCGCATACGTCAGTGCTATTTTACCTTTCTTTCCGGTTTTAAGATATCCTTTGGTCTTAAACAATTCGTGCTCGATGTGTTGTCTCGGTCGATCAATGTCGTACGTAAAATCTGCTGATTCCAGCGGCTCCTCCGCCTCAAAAGCTTGCTGAAGATCGGTGAGGTTTCCAATGTGCGCTGCGGAAAAAATGCCGATATCTGTATTAAATTGACTGTAGAAAAAATCAATTCCATACTTCGGTTTATTGTAAGCAAGTGCATAGGAAAAATTGTACTCCTTTGATCCAGTATTTTTTAAATAGTAATCAGGAGTTTTCGCATTGCCTCCGCGTTTGAAAGTTCCTTGAAGGCGCCAACTAATCGCAGGGAATTTATTTAAATTTCCATCTAAGGTTGCCGATGCATTTCCTTGTAAACCATTACTCAATCCTACTAAATTCAACTCCCCTCCAATACCGGGTGTTTTTCTCAATTCTTTTGGGTTAACAAGCACGACTCCTCCGATTGCGTCAGGGCCGTAACGAACTCCATTTGCTCCTTTTACAACTGCCAGTTCATCGGCAATAAACGGATCGATTTCTGGTGCATGCTCATTTCCCCATTGCTGACCTTCCTGTCTTACGCCGTTGTTCAAAATGAGAATTCTATTGCTATGAAGTCCATGAATGACAGGTTTCGAGATGTTGTTTCCTGTTGATAGTTTCCTGACACCATTTATGCGCGTTAAACCGTCTCCAAGCGAAAGTCCTTTTGTCTCATTTTTGTCCTTCTCCGATAGTTTCCTTGTCGCTAAAGAAACCTCTTCACTCGTTTTCGCTGCGATTACATTGACAGCATCAAAATCAACATGATGTTCGGGATAGAAATTTTCTTCTGTATTTCCTTGAATCGTTATCGTTTTTTTTACGGCGTCGCACCCAACGTGCTTGCAATAGAATTCATAAGTTCCTGAGCACAAACCTGGAAATACAAAATATCCCGAAGAGTCGGCAAAAACTCCTCTTCTTGGTTCTTTGATGTATACCTTAGAATTGGCCAATGGCATGCGATCGTGTTCATCAATCACATAACCTGACAACTGGTAAGAACATGAGTCCTGAGCTATCAAAGGGGAAGCCGATAATGTTACGATAAGCAAAACAATGAATTGCATTGATCTTTGCATAAAATGCGTCTAAATAAATGTAAAATGGATTTGGAAAGTTGGTTTGAACCCAACGAATGTTGCTCATTACAACGATAAACGAATCAATAAAAATTCGTAAGCCTCAATATGTTCTTTTTGACTAAAACAAGAGGGTAATCAAAGTACCCTGTTTGTTAAACGGATCAAAATGATGCTGTTACGTGAATTTTATCGAATGTAATGATGCCGGAACTAGGCGAATGGGGGACCTCGACCTAAGGTGCTTTTTATGAGGTGATCATCAATGGATGCCTCTAAATTGAGCAAAACAGATGTCTGCCCTGTGAAATTGAAGATACTAACTTGCTCACTAAGTGTGTATGCTTGATTGTTTAAAGACTGTTGAATTTTACAAATGTTACACTCATTTTCTTCCGAATCATGATGCATATCATCTATATATTCAGCATCGGCATCATCCATTGAATGGATATCATGCTCAACTTCCGTTAAGTGATCTTCATGAGAATGAAGCAAACTTAATGGAGCAATTTGAATTACCAAACAAAGCAATAAAACTGCTGAAATATATTTAGTCAATAGACGTTTCACGATATAAAACTACAACATTTGTTGTTAACTAAATTTTTTCCGCTGAAAAAAATGGTTAAAATTTCTTTATTGGAATTATAAATACTCAATAATTTGTTTACCTACCGAGTTGCTATATAGACTATTATACATTTAAATTTCAAGGCGCTATCCAATAGCCTCAGCCAATAAAAAAAATCAAAAAATAGACTCTATCGAAGGCAAAGTTAAAGACTCCGAGGGTGAATTAGAAAAACTGATCTTTCAGAATTTTACAATTTGGGTAAACAATCGTACCATTGTTTGGCTTTGAAGAGAGCCCCGGAAATGATTGAATTACCTCTGGTTTTAATTCGTGGTCTTTGCTGAATTTTTTCTTCCTTTTCCTTCGGCTAATTTAAGATAGTTAATGCTTGTTTAACTATCTCAACTAAACTGTCCAGTCTAATATTGGACTTCGAATAATCCCTTTTAATTTTTTATTAATCAGTTTCTGACTTTGTTCAGTTGCCCTCGGCTTTACGCGGTCATCTGTTTGAATATCAGTCTATCCATTGGAACGCTGAGCACAGCCGAAGTGCAATCGAAATCACTCTACAATCAACTTTTTCGTTTCAGAGTTGTGTTCATTATTAATTTTTACCAAATAAGTACCACTCGACAAGTCGCTAATATTCAATTCAGTTTCTCCATTGTTTGAAGCGTTTGATAAAACAACATTTCCAGCCAAATCAACGATTGAGTAATCGTATGTTCCTTCGGCGTTGATCAATACTGTTGATGACGTAGGGTTTGGATACATTGAAACAGTCATTGAGGTAGATATTGGAGTCAGGCCAATAACGGGTGGGATATTGGGGCCGTAGAATTCAATATTATCCAAATTTAAAACTGATCCTGGATTTTCACCTGAGTAAGCTAAGAACATCATTGTATCAGGTGCAGAACCAAGAGATAAAACTAGGTCTATTGTTTGCCACGTTGCTTGGTCGAATAGGGGCTGAAAGATGGAGTCAAGAAGTACGCCTCCACTATGGAAGGTTACGTAAAGAGCAGCTACATCTCCATTTGATCCCGCATACTTGTACGCGAAACTAAAAGTATCTGGTATAGCGGTGTATGGAGCTCCTGAAAAAGGATCCGCTGATAAATAGTTAATTGGACCATTCGATAAGAAGGCTGGAATTGAATCTCCATTCTGTGGTTCAAAAACAGTTGTCATTTCAGCGGAATAAGAACCTGTATTTGAATCTGTCGACTTAACGACATTACTTCCACCAATAGGAACCATAATTGCATTTGCTGTGAACCAAGCATCTGGCTCTTCGGTTGTTTGTACCGACCAGTTTTCGAAACTTGGATCTATAAGGTCTGCAATAGCCGTTCCACCGTTGTACATTTTTACATCGTCAAATCGAACCCAAGATGAAGGATCAATTGGACTGTTGCTGTTTGGAGAACCTAAAATGAATCCAACGAACAGTGAATCTTGTGTTCCTGAATTAATAATTATCGAAGTTTGAGTCCATGATGCTGATGATCCAATTACAGCCGGATAGAGTTCCAAAGATTGCATAGTTCCGCCTGTTGAACGAACTACGATAAGGAAAGCAGAATCTCCGAGTTGAAGGTCATTTTTATGTTGAAAACGAATTTCGTCGAACGTTGATGCATATGGAACTCCAGCGCTTGGACCGTTCGCATCGAGTTCTCCTTGAAATGTATAACCGCTCAATGTGTCGCCATCATTAGCCACGTAAGCTCCAAGCTGCAATGAAAGAGTCCCGTCAATCGCATCTGTTGATTTAATTACGCCAACACCTCCGCGATATTCTTGTTGGTTTGAGTTTCCCCATTGCGTAGGATAATCGTACAAGTCGACGTCAGACCAGTTTTCCAACCCGCTATTTTCGAATTGACCGTTTTGTGAAAACGTGTTAGATGCTAACAGCATAGCCGCCGCTAGAGTGTAAAGCTTTTTCATAGTGATAGTTATTTAATACTAATCTAGGTGTATTTATACTATTATACAATTTTCAATCGAAATTTAGTCCTTGGAAATCAAGGGTGTAGCAACGGAAACCAGTGTGCTTTACTTAATTTCCTCTGTAAAAAAAGGTATCCATCATCACTTGAATAGCAGAAGGTGCCCTCTTTAGTAACTAGGTTTACGAGATGAAAATCTTTGTTCCTTAGTAGTTAGGATAATACGAAGCAGGTAAATAAGGGAAAATGAACTTCTTAATTAATTCTCATCGAGCATCTCTAAACGTAAAGAGTTCCTTTCCTTTGGTGTCTATATAGGCTGATTTACCCGACTTTAATTTGACTCTAGCGTAACCGTTGTAAAAACAACCGGCATTTCTATATTTTGCTTGTATATGAACTGTTCCTTTGTTCGCATAATTCCCGCATTCAGAAAAAACACCTTGATCATACTCACTCGCATCGATTTTCACATAGCCATAAATTCTTCGGTCATTGGCGTCTTTTTCCCAATACATTCCAATGAAGTCTAATTTAGCAGCACGTATTGAATCCCCGTGATCTGTTTGAGTTGTTTCCTCGTCAATTAATGTGGCGTTTCCACTTCTATCGATCTGATAACAATTGTAAAATGTGGTGCGGCTTTTGATTCGAAGAAAGCCCCGTCGATTTACTGATCTTAAAAACTCATATGCAATGCAGTTTCCGTCTTGGTAATCTGTTGATTGTGAGGTATAAATGGCCTCAGTTATTGCCTTTCCTTTTTTATCAATTACGAACCATTTATCATCGTCGTTGGAAACCAAAGCTCTTCCTTCATTGAAGGGTCTGGCATGCTTAAATACAGGTAGAATTTCAAAATCCCCGTAGTGATCGATATATCCGTAGTATACATCACCTCCTTTGAGAACAGCTACGCAGCCCAAATGCTCAGTGAATGGTTCGGCATACACAAATTCATGGGGCAGAACTTTATCTCCGTTAATGTCCATATAACCCGCACGAGTTTTAAATCTGCTGTTCAAAGAGATTCTCTTCTTCCAGAAGGGAAACATTGCTTGGCCTTCCTTGGGTGCACCATCCCGATCGCTATTCTTGTTTCCAGAACAGGATGAACAGGCCGTAAACAGGAAACATACAAGCGCTAATTTTAAAATAAATCGAGGATTCATGGAAGTGTTCTTTTCTTAGGGCCAGTTGTTTAGTGTAAATCTAAATGTATTTCCCTTGCCAAACAATTCGCGCTCTACATCTGATCTTTGAAACTCATGTAGATAGCAACGAAAATGATTGCCTTTTGTAAATCTTCTTCCAAGCCAGTCATGTCCATATCAAAGGCCCACTGCTCAAAGTTGTTTGAGAAAACTGTTCTAATTGTTCCGTCTATTTCACCTGAAACATCCCAGCGTTCATAGTCATCTATAAAGGTTGTGTTGATCGTGATTGTTTTGTTATAACCACTAATTTCCCACTTGTCGAAGTCATTCGGGAAGGTCGTTCTCAATGTTACATTTCCTATTTCCCAACTGTCCCAATCGTTACTAAAAGTTGTTCGAATCGTTGTCGATCCACACGACCAGTTGTCCCAATCATTCTGAAAACCAGTTCGGAATGAGTAATTGTTGTACGTCCAGTTTGAAAAATCACCTGTGAATACTGTCCGCACCCGTTGTGCATTCGTTGTTGAAACGCAAAGAAGGAAAGCCGATATAATTAGGATTGATTTCAACATTACATGATCACATTCGTTTCCTTGTCAAAACGCTTGTAGGAAATCACAACTGCGACAACCGCCAATCCAATCATTACACTGAAACTCAGCATTAACAAACCAATGTCTAGCGTTCCTGCAATCAATTCTTTTGTTGCTAAAACAACGTTGACTACTGGAATTAAAGCCGTTGTTGCAGTCAATTCAACCCCAGGGAAGAATCCTACCATTGCTGGTAAAACCATTACAATATTCAAAGGAGTAATGATACTTTGAGCCTCCTTGAAGCTTTTCGCGTAAACAGCAATTGGAATCATAACCCCCGCAAAGAAGACTGTCAATGGAAGTAACAAGGCATACAACAACACAATGAATTTGAAATTCAATATTCCGTGAATTATATTCAATAATTCTTGATTATCGACAATATCTAAGACTTCGATGGATAAGAACAAACCGAGCAGGGCACAGGAGGCGGCGAGTAGTCCTGAAAGTACAACAACGCCCATTTTACCAAATAGAATTTGCCATCTCAAAACAGGAGTCGTTAATAGTGTTTCAATTGTTCCGCGTTCTTTTTCTCCTGTAAACAAGTCGATTGCAGGATACATACAGCCAATAAATCCAAAGGCAATGAAAATATATGGCAAGATTCCGCCTGCCAATTTTCCGATCATTTCCTTACCAGAAGCAATATTATTGTAGTTTGTTTCAAGTGGTCTTAATTCAGATTCTTTCAGGTTCATAGCAATGTAACGTTCTTGAGTCGCAATGCCTTCAATAGTGCTCATGTACAATTCTGCGCGGTCTTTTATTCCCATGTCAGTTGCATTGAAATAAACGGCAACTGGAGCTGGAGATTTGGCCTCCATATATTTTGGGAAATCTGACACGAAGTACATTCCGATTTGAATTGAATCCAATTCGATCGCTTCAATCAATTCCAAAGTATCCTTGTAAAAGACAAGTTCCTTTTTTCCCAATTCGTTTGGAAGGGCCTCCAATTGATTTACAACGTAATTGTCTTCGTTTCCAACGACACCAATCTTAACCGTTTTTTTTGCCGCCTCTTCAGAGAATGAAGCCGAAATTCCGACAAACACGTTAAGGATAATCGGGAAAATTAGAATTGGAATCACCAACATCATTATCAGTGTTCGTTTATCACGAAGCGTATCCTTGAGTTCCTTTTTGAAAATTGTAAATATCATGATTAAGCTTCTTTAATTTGTGATGATGCATTAACGATTCGGATAAATTCTGCCGTTAAATTTTCGGCTTGCATTTGACCTTTAAATTCATCCATCGTTCCGTCGAATAACATTTTTCCTTTGTGGATAATTGCCATATCGTCGCAGAGCAAATCAACCTCACTCATAATGTGACTTGAAAAGATGACCGTTTTTCCTTCATCCTTACAGTCGCGAATTAATTTGATGATATTCTCAGCTGTAATCACATCCAATCCACTTGTAGGCTCATCAAATACAACCACTTCTGGATCGTGAATCATCGTTCTACAAATCGAAACTTTTTGCTTCATTCCAGTCGAAAGCTTTCCAATTCTTTTCCCTTTGAAATCGTGCATGTCAAGCAACGTATACAATTTATCTTTTCGTTGTTCAAAATCAGATTTAGAAATCCCGTACAAGTCAGCGAAGTATTTAATCACCTCGTCCGGTGTCAATCTTGCGTATAGTCCAGTTGAACCTGTCAAGAAACCGATTTTTCTTCGCGCCTCTTGAGGATTTGCGATGGCATCAATTCCAGCAATATTGATAGACCCAGAAGTAGGTTTGAATATTGTTGAAAGCATTCGAAGCGTTGTTGTTTTCCCTGCTCCGTTTGGCCCCAATAAAGAGAATACTCTTCCCGGTTCACATTTGAAGCTAACTCCGTCAACAGCGACAGCCTTACTTTCTTTGGTATTGAGTTCTTTCCTTTGTTGTCTGGAAAGAATAAATTCCTTTCTTAAATCTGAAACTTCAATCATTAATCAAATTGTTTGGTGTAAATCTAAGGATTGCCAGTGATTTATCTATATTTAATCCATGGCATACGACGAATACTTGGAGGAACGGATAAATAACGTTTTAAACGAACGGCAGATTCAATTCGATGCTCGAAAAATGATGGGAGGACTTTGCTATATGATCGACGATAAAATGTGTTTTGGCATCATTAAAGGCGATTTAATGGCCCGCGTTGGAGTGGATGCTTATCAAGAATTAATCGAACGAGAAGGAGCACGACCAATGGATTTTACAAAACGCCCTATGAAGGGGTATATCTATGTTGCGCCTGAAGGAGTTGATTTTCAATCCGATCTCGAGTTTTGGATTCAAAAAGCCTTGGATTTCAACCCGTTTGCCGTTGCGAGTAAAAGCAAGAAAAAGAAAAAATGATTCTTAAAGGACTAAATCTTAATTGGAAGTCATTTCTTGTTCTGTTGTTGATTTTCTCAGCTTCAGTAGCGATGCGAATTCCAAATATGGACCGTCCATTGTCGAAACACCATGAGTTTGTAACTGCAGTATCCCTTCGTGTACTCCAAGTTTGGGACGAAGAGGGTGGAGCAAAGTTCAATTTTGTGCCAGCCATGAATTATAAGGGCGATGCAAATAAGTTCATCAACAACCATGCGAGCGCATCGGACGGAATGATGGATGCTGAAGGGAATTATTATTACGTTTCCCATCCGCCATTGGCCTATATCATTCCACATTTTGTTTTCAAAGCGTTGCGCATAAAACCGACCGTTTTTGGCTTGCAGGTCTTTCACTTATTCATCAACTTTTTAACGGCCATTTGTATCTATTTGATTGTGGTTTCAATGAAGCCAAATAAAGCACGATCGGGGCTCGAGAAAACTGCATTAATAGCCTTCATTCTTTACGTTTTTTCCTCGGGGGTGCTTTGGTTCCAAATGAATACTTACATGAGCGATATGCTTGTTCATTTCTTCTTTGTCATTGGGGTTCTCCTTGGGCAGAAGTGTTTGAAATTTCCTTCAAGTACCAGATGGCGGGTTTTATTTGCATTCAACTTGCTCTTGATGATTTACACATCTTGGTTGGGTCTGTTTTTCGCTTTTACATGTTTCATCGGAGGGATCACAATTTGGAGAGGTCAAAAGGGAATTCAGTTGGCTCTTTATAGTTCATTGATCTCAATACTGGCTTTGGCTTTGGTCTATTTTCAATACAGTTCAATCAACGGAAGTGAAGCCTTTTTAGAACACCTTACGCAACGATTAAATGTTCGCGGAAGTGGAATGGGAGGGAGGTCTGGAGGTGTTGTCGCCACTAAGTTTAGTGAAATACGCGTCATTCTAGTGAATTACGGATCGAATTATATTTCTTTGATCCTCGCAGTCCTTGTTCTATTTGCGTTGAGGTTCAAAGATACTCTTGCAAAGGCACGTGGAATATCTGATTTTTTGGCATTTGCATTGGCTCCAATTTTGATTCTTCATTTGGCGTTACTGAATTACTCAGGCCATGATTTCACAACATTGTATGCGAGTTGCGTCCTTTCGATTGGATTGGCCTTTTTACTAGAGGGTTATTCTGATCGGCTAAAATATACCGTTGTAACTGCCGTCGTTACCGTGTCGATTGGGGCGTATTTTTATATCAACCGACCTGGTGATATTTCATTGAGTGGCGAGCGTTATGACTTGAGTATGAACATCGGAAAAGCGATTAAAAAGGAAGCCAAGAAGAATGAGGTGATTTACTTGATCTCTGATGCTTACGACCCAATGGTTGTTGTTTACGCAGAAAGGAACATCGTTCATCTCGAAACCGAACCTACGGGTGTGTTGTCTCAAATAGAAAACAAGGGGCCGTATATTGTGTTTTTCGAAAAAGACGGAAAGATAACGCACAAAGAACATTTTGTGGGATTGCCTGAACAGTAAAAGTGGGTTAGGGGAGGAATTACAGATTGGTATCCTACCTCCCAGTATCTTAATTAGAAACTACGTTCGTCCCTTCAAATTCTATCGATTCATCATAAACTGAAATCAAGTCTTTCAATTCATAAATGTTTCTGTATCCATAACCGTATAAGTTAATGTAGGTTGGAATATTTAAAGCCATTGTAATTCCAATTGGATCGGCAACGAAGTCAAAGTCAAACTCATTAGGAGATGGCGAATAACTCTTCGTTGGAAAAGCAATTCGATCATCCAAAAAGTTATTGTTGCAATAAATAATGACATTGATGTCTTTGTCCGGAAGGATGCGTGATAAAGTCCCTTGTGTGAAATCTGCAAAAGTGAGATGAATTGCTCCTTTAATGTGCTTTGCATCATACATTGCCTTTGATCGTGTATCCAAAATGATTGTGTTTTTATCTTTACCCATCTCAGCCATTTTTTCAAGGGAAATCATTCGTGCTGCTCGATGCGCCTCAACTTCAATGACTAATTTTTTGAAAACATCATAATCAGCAAATGAAGCATCCCTCGAAAGAGAATCTTGCGCGAAGGAAGTTGAAATAATAAAAATTGAGAAGAGAAGTGAAATGGATTTGTACATAATGCTGAATGTTTTAATGTTCTGAGTGTCTGTACAAAGTCTTTTAAAATCGGTTCACTTCAATTCGCATTATTTTGTTCGCATAAGGAACCTAACTTTCACATTTCTCAAATTACATTTGGAATCAAAGGGTTTAACCTCAAGTACAATTGATTTGAATTCATCTAAACTTACTCCTTCTGAATAGAAATTGTACCGACCAGTTTGCCATTTGTTAAATCCACGATCGGCAAATTGGATCAATTGTTTTCTTCTGAATTTTTCTTCTTTGGTATTTCTGCGGTCTTTTACACGAACAAAGATTTGAGTCTCATTTTGCTCATCGTAAAGGTTATCAATATATACTTCAATTGAAGTCACTTTTTTATAATCAGGAATATCGAGAGCATCTGCAACATGGATAATTTTTGATTTATTCTTTGAGCACTTTATTGAGTTTAGGGAAATCTCCTTTATTAGAACGTGGTTTTCAGGAACGAACTTCTGTTTCCAAACCAAGCCTTTGTACCTGTCGTCCGTTTTTAGAAAAACTGTCCAGTACTTTTCTTTGTCCATTTGGGTCCAATGAAGAATGAAACTTTTGTATTGATAGCACTGAACGATATTTAATGGAATTGTGAGAAAAGCCAGTGCCATCACTCCAATTCTCCACTTCAAAGAAATTTGATTCAACATCAAGGCAAATGGAATGAGGAACAATGGATAAAATTCGATGAATACTCTTAAGCCATAGCCTGCTCCGTATGTCCAGATCCACCAAGAACTAAATATATAAGTCAGAATGGAGAAAAATAAAAGCCACGTTATCGATAAATAAAAATTCTTTTTAATCAATAACCAGATCACTCCAGAAAGGGCAATGAACAAAATAGGAGTATATACAAAAAGTCCTCTTCTGTAGCTGAATAACAGATTGAATATT
Source organism: Crocinitomicaceae bacterium (assembly GCA_034111925.1). Lineage (GTDB taxonomy): Bacteria > Bacteroidota > Bacteroidia > Flavobacteriales_D > Crocinitomicaceae > UBA4466. Next base: position 2,013 of record JAWUWJ010000128.1, on the reverse strand, counting down.
TCGGGAGATGAGAAATCAAACCCTTCGGATTGGTAGGAATATAGTATAAAACTTCCCGATTGTAAATACCAAAAGATACATTGAATAAAAATGATGGAAGCAACGATTAGGAATCCAGAAATGAACCAAAGGTACTTTCGCTTTAAGGTTATAAAACCTGTTTTGAATTTCGGCCAAGAGCCAGCAATAAAAGGAAGAGCGAGAAGGACAAGAATGTTGACCTGTCGAATTAATACAACAAGACCTAAAAAAACACAAGCGAGAATAAATGACTTCAACTTGGGTTCTTTGAAATAATTTAGAGCGAAATAAATAAAGGCACTGATTGCGAAAAGTGAATAAATATGACTGTATGAGGCATCTACATTCGCATAATGAGTCACACTAGTCCCAAATACGATTAGGAGCTGAATGAACACAATAATATGCCTTCGAATTTCATACTGCTCAAGTATCTTTTTAATAAAAAAGATAGCGAGAAATAAATAGAACAAGGCGGCGAAAAATATAGATTTCTGAAAATTCGGCTGATATCCGTCAATATTCGAACCTTCCAGATCAGTAGTCAAGTATGCTACCCCGAAAAATGGAAGTTGCAAAACGGCAGTTCCAACAGGGTATTTATTTATTCGGAAGTCTTGGAATTCAATATATCCCTGAATGGAATCGATTCGCGAATACTTCTCCTTGACTTGAAACGGAATGTCTTTGCGATTGATGTCATCGTGAATGAATGTTGATGGCAAATAGTCATAATACCCTTTTCCATCTGCCTCTCCAATATTCGAGCTTACATTTCCGATGAAATTATTAACTATTAAAATGTAAAGGAAAATAATTACTATCTCAACCGAAGTTCTTTTTAACAAGAATGTGATTTTTCGCATCTTTCAGAACTGTTTATTCAATCACAAATTCGCCCCTTGTGCTCTCCTGAATGGAAGTTAGCATCAAGAACTTTCATCTCCTCCAACAACTCAGCGGAAGGCGGTGTGTTTTGCAAATCTGCCAAACTTGGCTGTCCAGCATCAACCCACGCAGTGTACCAGATTGACCCAACGGCTAAAATTGCTGATCTCAGTCTGCGTTCAACCATTCCATTCATCCTGCGGTGGTATTCTTGCGAAAATTCATACGAGTAGACAGAAACTGTAGTATTTCCTCTTTGCTCAAAGCTATATTTGGCATCTGGATCCATATCTGCAGTAACTTCCAATTCAAGTTTAAACACTGAATCAACAGCTAAATGCGACGCTTTAACGGCATCCCAGATAAAGTCTTCGATGTTATCAATGTATTTTGCCTTGCCAATAAAGTAATCGTAGTCTTCACTGTTAATTTCAACAAGTCTACTTTCCCAAAGGCCGTGAATTCCCTTCTGATTGGTCATTTGGCCGTTGTAATTTTCCGTCGTATGAAGTGGAACATGAGCGTCACCAATATAATGCCCAATGTCCGCAGAATACTTTAAGATCAAATCAACGTTTTTGCTTTCAAAAGCTCTTTGAAGTCTGTACTTCATCACTTTTATATGCCATGGAACAATTCCATATGCTTGCAAGGTGTCTTCCGTAAATTTTTCAATAGCATCGTCCCATTTTTTAGGAACAACAGCAAATGGATCTTCACCTGGCTTTATATAATGATCAATATCAATGTAATGTCGTTGAGCTTCTCCATCAACAGCGTATCTTCTTTTGTCTGGATCTACAGCATGTTCAGTAAGGTATTCCAAATGCTCTTTGAAGAATCCAAACATTTCAGGCGGAAGTGTAAAAGTAGGATCACGGTTAATTCGTTTGTGGCCGAAAAAGCCCCATTTCTGAATCGATGAGTTTAGTGATTTACGCTTGCTATCACTACTGCTTACGTTAATCACAAGGAGTAATGGTAGTGCTAAAAGAACTACTATTCTAAATTTGAACAAGTTTCCCCTCTTTCAATATCGGAATAACTTTTGACGTATTGGGAGTTAAGCAATATTTGATATCGTCGTTGAGGTGTAAATTTTTC
>JAWUWJ010000127.1:0-12039 GCA_034111925.1 Crocinitomicaceae bacterium | reverse complement strand
TGGACCTCTAGTTCTCATGTGGGTATGGAACCCCATGACTATTTATATTCTGCATCCAAAGCATTTGGTAACTTCCTATTTGTTAACGCTTCAGATGGTGCTGGAACTTATGCTGTTTATCGCACGGCAAACACTGCATCCATAGAAACTATTAGTTCCAATACCAATAAGGAATTGCTAAAAATAGTTGACTTAATGGGGCGAGAAGTGAAGTACGAAACGAATAAGGTGCTTATCTATATTTATTCTGATGGTTCAACGGAGCGATTTTTTCATATCGAGTAATATACTTTATATGTGTTAAGACTTTACCAGACCTCTTTTTTCCATCAATATGATCTTGACTGGAAGTAATACATTATATTATTTCATTAATCGCTCGTCGTTTATTCTCATCTAAAATATACGATTCCAGTAACTTATAAAGATTAACGTCTCCTACTGATGCTCCATGCATGTTCAATACACGAGAACATATAATAGCTAAATTATGTACTTCGCTTAGGTCAATTTTCTTATGAAGTTCATTAGAAGCTACTAGCCCTCTCTTCTTCTCAAAAAAGTTAGGATATACTTTGTTAATACTTTCCACAAGGGCTCTGTGCTGGTCTCCTATTGGTAATGCCATATTAATTAATAAATCTTTTTATTTCAAATCTATAAAAGTCATCCAATGCATTCAAATACTTATCAAATTCAGAATTACTTTTCAAATTATTAAATTCGTCAAAGTATAAATTTTCTAGTTGTTCACTTTCTTGAAGCCTTGAAACTAGTCCTATATTTAATCCGTATTTAGTAAGTGCTATCTTTTTGGTGTCTGTTGTTCCATAAACATAAAGGTGATAATCATCTAAACTAATCAACCCATAATCATGAAGCATTACAATTAATTTATTTAGTTTGAAGCTTACAAAATCATCCTCCATTTTCAATTTTACCACAGCTAGATTAACAAGTTGTCTGTCATTCTTAATGCTTAAATCTATATAAACATCCTGAGTTCTATTTTCGTAATCTGAAGAATCATAAGGGATTTCACCATATGAAGATCCGAAGTACAAATTTGGATCAATAGATTCTCCTTTTTCCTTAAAGAATTTGACTTGAGAAACTATATTCTCATTGAGCGATTTCTTTTGACTTATTCGTATATGATTTTCGTAGTAATTCCTTGTAGAATTGTGACCTAACCTTTTGATTTCAAAATCAGATAAATATTCATCAGAATTATTACCTATGAAGAGATAATCAATTTTATCTAACATTCTAAAACCATCCCATTCTATCGCCTCACCTTTAGTAATCTCAGCGATTCTATCTAGTAATGCAGGAATAACCAATTCAAGATCAGTATAAAAATGATTTATACCTGATTCAATTAAATATTGTCTCAATCTACCATCTGTATTCTCTGGACTCTGCGTTAAAAGTTCCTCATTCTTTTGTATAAGTAATACTTTGGCTTTATCCCTAGCCACTTGTTCTTTTGAACCTTTTAATTTGTCGATATCAAAAGAATCTAAAATTGGATTTTCCACTTTATCTGCAAACACTCTGCTTCTTAAAAGAGAAATTTTATTCCGCATATTACTACTTTTGCGATTGTAAAACTCGCTATTAATGAAGTGTATATTTGGCAATAGCTTTATCAATCCATTCACATCATTATTGAAAACATAGTTTAGCCTGTTCACTCTTCCAATTAGATTAATTAACTCATTTCCTTGTAATGATCTTGTATTCATGACAAATAAGGTGTCTATTGGTAAATTCATTCCTTCAAGAATAACCGAATTCGCAATTATGTATTTAACCTCATCTAACTCTTTGTATTTGCTTTCTAAATACTCCTTTATTATATCTGGAATTTTACCGTGAATGTAAATAATACCATACCTCAAATAATCAACTGCAAAAAAGTCTTTATGCACCTCACGCTTGAGCGTAATAATTAAATCATTTATGCTGTCAGTTAATTCTATCTCTGAAAGCTCATTAGATAGTTCTTTTGCAAGTGCTTCAATTTTTATTGGACGATAATTATATAAGAAATTCTTTCTACCTGAGTTTTGAATAATATATTGAAACATGCTGTTAGCTGATCCAACAGGATAGAATTGATTCACGAATCTATTAAATTTGGAAATGCTCCCGTTTAGTTCATATTCATATATTTCAGGTTCTTTAATGTTGAATTTTATTCTGTGATCTGAAATCTTCTGGTCACCTGATAATTTCAAATTAGCAACATCAGAGACTAAGGGTGAAAGGTAGATTACTCGTTGATTAGTATTAAGATTGCTATTTTTTGCTAGTAATCTAGAAAGTAAAATACTACGGCTATCTTTCTTGAAAATATTATGTGCCTCGTCAATGAATAACACATCATAGCTAACTTGCTTTCTTAGTAGTCTAAGAGCTCTTTCTTGTGTGAAAATTGCAATAAATGATTTCTCTGAATTATACATTTCATCATGTATAATAATTTTTTTCCCTAATCCTGCTTGACGAATCATTTGATAAGTTTGCGCAAGCAAGGATTTTGTAGGAACAATAATTGCAATTTTCTGATCTACCGCTCCTAATTGTTCGATATAATCTACTATTATGGCACTTTTACCATAAGAAGTTGGTGCCAAATAGCTTTTTTCATTAGAAGTGTCTTCAAGAAATCTTGTAGTTTCAGCTCTCTGCTCAGAAGTCTCTGTATAATTCTTTTTATTTACGAATCGCTCTAGTTTTATTTCATCAAAACAATACTCAAGGGAATTAACGTCTAATAATCCAAGCTTAATAATTTCTTTAGCAATGGGATAATATCCAAAACTCATAGAGAAATCATACAACGGCTTGTAATCATCTGTTTGAAGAGAATACTTTAGTACAATGTAATATGACAAATCAGCATAACTAGTAAACCTGTTATCCTTCTCGTAATGATTTAAGAGTAAAATTGCGCAAGCTAAAAGGTAAGACTCTTCCTCGTAGCTTAATTCTTTATTTAGCGTTAATTTTTCTAAAGTAGCTTTAAAAAGGGCATCTTTTCCTATACTAGTTAGCGTTGTCTTTTCTGTTTTCAGCATATTTAGTCCTCATTTAGGTTTAAGTAATCCCAAAAGAGATCTTTTGACATTGAACTTATACAAATCGCCTGAAACTTCTTAAACTCTGCACGGTCTATCCAATTTTGAAGTTGAGCCGTTACATCATTATTGTCAATCGTTGTCCAATCTCCAAAATAAAATATTGTTGAGCCTGGAATAACATTAAAATCACTTATGTTATGATAAGTTCCTGCCTCATACTCTCTTGAAAAAGTCTTCAAATTGGTTCTTAAATCTAGTACACTGCCCACATCAATTTGACTAGCGTGATTGTACGCGTTTTGCCATGGATTATTTTTTGACCCACCTGAAACCTTGTTGCTCAAATCATCAAATGCACCTTTAATCTTGACTGGATGACTTATCCCAGCTGTTGTACTTCTACCTGATTTACTTTCAAATATCCATTCTTCATTATTTTTGGAATAATATCCATCAAAGCCTTTTTTTATTGACCCTTCTTCCAAATTCATAAATAGAAACTCTTGATTGAAACCTTGTTCGCGTAAATATAAATGGGCAAAGAACTCAGCGATAGAGCCTAATTCCAAATCAGAATCAATCTTGGGAGTTAAATAATTGATAAGTCTACTCTTAATATAACTAATTGTTGAATCCGTAGCCCCCTCACAAATTCTTATGATGCTATCATCGAGGTATTTTTTTAAAACTTCTCCAATTTCGGTGATATGGATTAAATGTACCTTAGCGTCATCATTTATATCACGTACTTCAACATTAAAAATACTACTGCTCATGAATTACATTTTATTCCACCATGGTTTAAATGGGTAGATATCATCAAATATAAATATAAGCACTTCGGATTCCTATGTGTATAAATACTTGTTTTTATTTTGGCTAACTAAAACCAAACTCAATATTTTCCTGTTAGCAGAAGTATTCAGCGGTTCGTCTTTGATTGTGATGTGTCAACTTAATGTCATAATTTATCAATTTTACAAGTGTAATTAGTCTCTTGATTAATAGAATATTAAAGTCAATCCATTAGAGGACTAGTTAGGTTTTAGCATTATTATTCCCGTTCAAATGGTTCGAACGTTGTTGCGGGCGATTCTACGGATTTTTTTTTAAGAAAGGTTTAAGGATGCAGTAGCACTTTTTCTGAGTATTCAATTAAATTGTCCAAATCCTCCATTAAAAAGTTCGAAGTTTCCCCGCTTGGGGTCACAATATTAAAGCTTCATCGAAAGATGAGGCTTTTTTTGTTCCATAAAGTTGTTTTTTGGAAGCAGGATTCGAACGATCCTTCTGTAAGCTTTTTGGCCTTTTGGGGCCGAGCTTACTTCTTCAAAAGCTACCGCTTTCTCTTTGTCGGGCTCACCAGATGTGACAGATGAGATTTATTCCCACTCTGTCACATATTTTTTCGTCAAACCTTCCAGTATACTTAAGTATCAACGCAAACACCTCATCAATAGAAGTAGTTCGAACTTTGTTTTTTCAAATGTAAACTTTTCAGGAAAGATCGAACCAATTAATTTCTTCTGATCGTTGTAAAATTAGGCGCATGATCTTAAACATGGAATCACCATTCCAATTTTTTACCTATTCCGCATCACTTAGTTCAACATTCATAGTCCAATATTAATCATTTTCGCGTAAATCCGAATTTACGAAATAGTTTCGTCACTAACTGCACGTCAAAGGGTGTGCAGTTAGTGGTTGAATACAAAATCATGGGGGGAGGGCGATATTGTTTTCACTCAACCTAGTCTCCTGCTTTTGTTAATGGCCCTGAGAATTTACACCTCAAAAATCAGGTATAAATACCTGAAAAATCAGGTATTTATACACCTAAACATGTGACTTAATTGGATTAGATTTGGAAAAGGTAATTGAATGGTTTGCTCAAAACAATAACGTATATGGGGTTTCAAATCCTAAGGAATAAAATAATTCCGTATTTATTTTGCCATTCCTTCATGAACCATTAACAGCTCAAATTCGGTGTTATAAGACACCATTTGTTAAAGATATAGTAAAAATAAAGACCACTAAAGATTTAGTGGCATGTTATAGGCAATTGGGAATGCCTGTAACGGTGAATAAACTTAATTGAAAAATGGATCCAGTAATTGCAATCTTGAATAAAGTTATCGAAGAAAATCTGCCGGCAATAAACCGCAAAATCGACACGGAAATTATCAACCGGAATTTAGATCCAATGAAATATGTTATATCTGGTGAAGACACGTTGGGGAGAATCAATTTGGGTCTCTGTACGGCTAGTGTGAAAGCAGGTTATGATATCAAAGACCTTATAGGCCTCTCTTCATTCACCATCACCTCTCTGAAAATGTTGGACCCGAGTGCTCAGGCAATAGCAGATTCTGGTGGCAAGGAGATAGGCGGTGGTGAATTGACAGGCGATGTGTGGGTTGAGGCTTTGCTAAAGTCCAGTATGACGGCTGGAGTCGGTGGTAATGTTAAGGCGGGCTGTGGAATTATAAAGAAAAAGACAGGAATCTCTGGCAAAGTGACTGCAACCAGTGTCACGGTTTCTGGCGGTGGGACATTTCATGCCGGAGTAAATGGTGAAAATATCTGCTTAGAACAGCTGTATTTCGATCAACTCCATGTGGACTATGGCAAACTCACCGTTCATATTAATGGTCTGGGATTTTTTAACTTATTTCTCGCCCCCTTGAAAAATCTTATTCTGAGCTTGTTCAAAGGGCAAATTCGCTCTGCTCTATCAGGAGCCTTGACTTCTATACTCAACGATCAATTCAACTCATCTCTGCCTATGTGTGGTGATGAAAATTAAGGTAGTAGGATGTTAAAGTTATACGTCGATACGGAGCAAAATAACACTTCATGCATAGCTGTGCACTATCGGACACCGAATGTGGCAAATGGGCGTATCCGTATCGGTATATCCCTAGCTATTCAAGAGCAAACCAATTGGTGCTGTAAAACCAAGTTGGACTGGAAAATCAGCAGACTATTATTGTAGATGATTCCTTACACGGACTATCGGAACAGAACTTTCAACATTTTCCCACGAAATATAGAAATAATGGTGGGGTTTGGACAGAAACATATTGGACAAAAAAACAAACAAATTTAGTACTATGAGCAACTTTGATTTAGCCGTCGGAATGACACAGGGAGGGGTGACACAAGTCATCAATGATCTTTTCGAGAATCCCATTGCGAAGGAAAAAATTTTTAACGGCACTTTTACCAAAGACTTAGAGGGGATGGGCAAGGTGACGCTGAAGTATAAAATAGTAAACAGTCCCGGCTTGCTACTTGAGCCGCCAAGTACCGAAGATTGGGACGAATCCTATAAAGCTGATCCTGAAACAACGGTCATGTCGAAAGAGAATATGTTTCAGGTGATTTTTACTGATGTGAGTGGCGAGCTCACTATTGATTCGGAACCCATGTTCAACGAAGAGGGAGAACTCAAGGTATATTGTGATTTTAGTATTACTAAGAAAGAAATCGAGGATGAAACGGAGAACGAAACCGAAGTCATACAAGAACTAACTCTCACACCTCTGGCTGTCTGGTTAGACAAATCTAGAATAGGTAAATGGGATAAAATAATTGTTGAATTTGTCGTAGTTCCCGCAATATTGAACATGGTTACGAAAATGCTCAAAGGCATTCCCTTGCCACAATTCCCAAAGATTGCCGGTCAATCTTTTTATGACCCCATTGCTGCTATCGTCAACAATAATGAATTAGTAGCAGCAACCTCTCTCGAAAGCAACCCGCCCCCAAGCCTTGCAGACTACAAAAATCCTGACAAGGAAATTTATTTATTGACAGGCTTGGATGTTGTAAATGGCGCGCTAGCGGGACTTAAAGGAAAAACATTTAAAGAGGAGGGGTCTAGTGGCGGTGACGGTTTCAATGTTGAAGGGAACATCACTGCAACAATAGGAAGTGTGGTTGCCTCAATTGCTGGTACACAAACCAACATTTCTTTCAAAGTTATTGATGTTGTGGGTTACGGCGCTGCTGGAGGCATTGGGACGGGTGTTCTGAAGGCTTTAACATGTCCTATAGGCACAGCAATAGATGCAATGATTAGTCCTTCCGACTGGGACAAAATAATGACGAACAATAAGGTCTCCTACGAACCTGATCCCTTGGTCGCTCCGGTAGAATTTGCCGTAGAAGCTTCAGGGACCGAACAAAAACTAACGGTTGATGTGGGGTGGATCACAATCACTGAGGTTAAAGCCAGCCCTAAGTGGAACTCGTCCCTTACAGGCATTTTAATGTCAAGCGTTACAACAGTCTTGGTAAGTATGTTTGCTTCACTAGTTCAGAACATTCTTACATGGACAATTTTTAAGCCCCCCTTTGATATTTTGAAATTTAAAGTGATATCAACTACCGTTGAAGGCATTACCGTAGAGTTGGTTATACCCGACGGTTCGGTTGCTGTAGCTCACGGTTCCAATCAATTACTTCAAAGTTTTTTAATAAAATTTCCCCAAAATAGTTAAGCAAATGGCAAATTCAAATGAGTCTAAAAATGCTCTCCTAGAAAATAAGATTAACGCATTGTTGTTACAAAACGAAGATCAACCCGAACTGTCGGATATACCAGAATTCCCATTGGTTTCCAACGTCGAGATGCCTGAAGGTCATCCCTTTGATCATGGTGATATTGGGATCTTGTTTCATGGTTTAAAAGTATCAGGTAGTGATCGCATTCAAGTCAAGAGTATTGATAAACAAGCGGATGACGGCACTTATAGTATAAAAATGGTCTTTCCACAGATAGGTTTGGATGGCTTTTATACAGTCAATAGCCATCTGTCGCCCAATATCACGATGGATACCGGCGGTAATATGATAGATCATGCAGAATCGAATTTGCAGCCAGCGGGTGCAGATAGCGGCGAATTTACACCTATCACAACGGAAAAAGCGGAAGCCATGATGGAACAGGCCAGACTGCAAAAACCCAAATTGCGTGAAACCGAAAATGGCCAAAAAATGCTTGCCGTGTTCAACCAATATAACGAAATTTATAATACGCTTTTCATTACCAGTCAGGCAGCTCGTACCACTTGGTACGCCAATAATGCCACACAGGAAATGTCCATAGACACCCATGAAGCTATGGAAAACAACACCGTAATAAATAGTAATACCAAAACTTACGGGACCAACAAGGTTTCTTACAATAGCAATGCGTTTACTCAACAATTTAGCATCATCTTCAATACCTTATTTTTAGATCCCGATATAAACCTCACTGACCCACATCCAGAATTGAATCCAGACAGTCAGTATGTTCAAGCCGCTATCGCTGCCTATTCTTTCGGTGATGCAGCCGAAATAACGGGTAATGATAAAGTTGAGGTGACGGAACTGAATAGCACAAGCGTTTACAAAAATGTCGCGGAGCAAAAGCCGCCAACCGACGCCACCGTTGCCCAGCTGCGGAATCTTTTAGATCAGGTCACAGGTACTGGTGGTGCTGAGGAGAAGGCGGAGAAGAACAATTGGTGGGTTCTCGACGAAGAGGATCGCAGCAAAGCCAAGCACTTTCTATATCAAGCAGTTCAGGAGAACTTACAGAAAAAAGCCTTAAAACCGACTATGTTATGGAAGGGTACTTGTGAAGTATCTATCACTAATGTTGAAGTGAATATATCTCTATCTGGCAATGCCGATGGTGATGTGACCATCCTTGATCACCAAATTTTGATGCCTGCCTTTTCGCTGGATATTGAAGACGAAAATTGGGCTGGTGAAATCGCTGTCGAGGCACGTATTCGTCTGAACCAGATATTTTTTATAAAACGTTTGCTGCATGATAAGCTAGAGTACTTGCTGAAAAACCGCATGGGGAATGCCATCTCTCATCTGGATGCCATGATGCTTTCTTAACTGAACTATCTTTCTATGAACAAAGAGAATAATTACGAACTGGATGAGCTAAAAACAGACGGTCAGACGTCCCAACAGGGTTCAGATAAGAGCTCTCCCTTCGATGATGCAATGGTTAGCGTCGAAGGGGATATGGTAAGGTTTGAACAGGAGTTAGCGGATGCGCTGGAACCGCAGAAAAAGTACCTCACCGAAACCGAACTCGGTATTTACAAGCGCGGCAAGAAACTCAGACCCCTTTTACTCATTCTTTCCGCCCGTATGATCCAGGGTAGTCAGGATTTGTCGACAAGAGTAATCAAGGCTTCCGTGTCTCTGGAAATGCTCCATGTAGCATCCCTCATTCATGACGATATCATTGACAATGCCCTGCTGCGTCGAGGTTTGAAATCAGTCAATGCCTCTCGGGGTACTTCTACCGCCATTTTGGTTGGCGATTTACAATTTTTGCAAGCCATACGTAATTTCATAGATGTTGTTGAAACTGAAAGTGAAATGGGCTTAGTCAAATTGGTATTAGACACCGCTTTTAAAGTATGTACGGGTGAATTGGATGAAATTTCCACCGACCCAAGTTGGAGTACAAAAAAGTTAAAGCAACGCTATTTCGACGTTATTGAACGCAAAACGGCCTTAATGTTTGGTCTTGCCTGTGAAATCGGAGTTGCCCTAGCGGACGGTGACACTTCGGACTCAAGGCGACTGGGATTCTATGGTCGAAGAATTGGCCGGGCATTTCAGATTATGGATGACATTCTCGATTTTCTCCAAACAAATGATAAATCTGGTAAAACTGCTGGTATCGACCTAGAGCAGGCCCGCATCACCTTACCGATTATCTATGCCATGGAAGAGTTTGGCAATGACCATTATATAACCCGTCATTTCAGGAAGGAGCAGCCCCTTGTCGGCAATTGGGGACAGGCAATGGATGAAATCAAAAACACCAACGCATTGAGTTATGCTTATGCTGATGCTCGTGAGGAGGCATTGGATGCTCTGAGGTATCTTAGACATTTTCCGGATTCTAGTTATAAAACCCATCTGGAGAAAATGGCGATGTATATAGTAGACAGACAGTTTTAAAAAAAACAGATCAAGACCGTAACGGATAAAGAGTTTTTATAAACAGCACTAAAGAAAAACAAAATGGCTTTTTTTCAATTTTTATTAAATTCCGCTCACGAAGTATTAAACGACCCTGAAAGTCAGTATTTCTTGCCGAAAGTCCTCTCTTCAATAAAGGGCGACAACAGCCAAGGCAAGTTGTTGCCAATCGAGGAAGAAAGTTGGGTAGTGGGTGACATTACAGGCGATGCAGGAAAGACTATCACCGATTCATTTAACTCATACTGGCTGGGCTTTCTGGAAGATGACGGTATTGATATCAGCGGGCAATATGCAATGGCCAATCCTTCCACGCCCTTTCCGTATTTAGCGTTTGGCAATGACGATGAGAAAAAAATTGAAATTGTAGGCCTGGAAAATATTAAAGTGGATCGAGCAGAGGTGCTTAACACAACAGATGAGGGTTACGAATTGTTGGTCACTCTGAATTTCAATCAGTGGACAGAAGCTAATTCTGGCACCGAGCATCCAAATTTACAGCTCATCACCCCCTATCAGATGTCGCAAAACCTATGCTTGGCTAATAATGGAGAGAGTACTTGCAACGGTACGGAACATACTGATATAGATGGTAACGGTATGGCTACAATAACGTTTGAGGATGCATATCTGGACGTTCTCGTGACCATGGACATTAAAGGGAGCGGAGCTCAGCGTCAAATCAGTATTAGCGTTACCAAAGTCATGCTGCACGGCAGTGAAGGACGAAGCGAACCGTCTCTGGAGGTTAGTGAATTGACCATCGATGCCGATCAGAATTTCATCGTGTTGGGTATCTGGAAGGCTCAAGCCACAACTGCCATTGAGAGTTCCGTAGGTACCGCTAGTATCTTTCAGTTTTTTGCTGAGGCATTGAATGGTTCAAGTAATTTGATCGCGCTGTCCGAGAATCTTGACCAGACATTAGGCGATTTATTAAACGGCATTTTTGGCACAGTCGCTGATGGTGGCCTACCCAGTATGCCTAAAGAGTCAGGGGTAAACGCGGTAGATCAGTATCTGATAGACCGTTTCAGCTATGCCCTCAATACCCAAGGTAGTAGTTGGTATCTGCCCCAGTTGCTTTGCAGCTTGACAGATCCAACAATCGAACCTCTAATCGAAACTGAGATTCTCCTACCTGATTTTGAACTTAGTGGCCTATTAGGGGAAGCAACGGATGTTTCACTCTCTAATGTAATTATCTCAGGCATTTCCAACATATTTACCGACCCGAATGATTTCCATTTCCTTCCCAGTAGCCTATCTTTTCATGCGGTATTGGGAGAATTAGACCCCCCGCCCGAGCTTGAATGTGCCTGCGATGGCGTTCCTGAGCCTCCCACAAATCTTAAGGGTAATTTTTCTCTGGTTATTAAGGATGAAAAACTGACAGGCAGTATGGAAATTATTCTGGAACAACCAACGTTTTCAGTGGCTGTAAATTCTGAAGGAGAGACCGTTGAAAGCCTGGTCATCACAATACAGTCCATGGGTCTTAGCTTTTCGGATCTCAAAAATTTTATTATCATTTTTGAAATCGAATCCGTTTTTAAAGATATTATCAATAAAGTCCTCAATCGGGACAGTTTCAAAACCATGATTCTGGAAAAAATAAACGCTGCGCTTGAATCCAATCTTGAAGCTATCAGCGATGCGGTGACACGACAGGCTAAAAAAATATTCAGTGCAGGTGTGAACTGATATCTCACATTTTGTGGGACATTTTAATCTATTCAACCCGGTTCGAACGTTGTTGCGGGCGGTTCACAAAAAAGCTTCATCTAAAGATGGAGCTTTTTTTGTTTCCCGACATTCGAACCTGTTCGACCTGAAGCTCTTTCGAGAAAAGAGTGAAAGAAACGACCGAAGGGGAGATAATCTTGCCGGGGTCACAATGATAAAAGCACTTCCCAATTGGGTGGTGCTTTTTTTTTGT
>JAWUWJ010000126.1:0-21470 GCA_034111925.1 Crocinitomicaceae bacterium | reverse complement strand
CAATTTAAGATTGTGTTCTTTTAAGGAGACTTGACAAAATACTTGCAGGCTTTTACCGATGGCTTTCTTGTCTAGCTCGACCGTGTAGTTTTTTATAACTCCAGTTCTTTCCAACCTTTTTATGCGTTCGTAAGTCGGGGTAATTGTCAAACCTACTTGCGCAGCGATCTCTTTGTTGTTCAATTTTGCGTTCTCTTTGAGAATTTCAATTATTGCCAAATCAATCTTATCCAATGTCATGTTCAAAAATATTTTCTCTTCAAAGACATAAACCCACCCTCAAAAAGACTTAAATACTATCATCTACTCAAATTTAGTGTTTATTTTCTGCAATTTAATTCATGCGTAGAATTATAATAGATTCGTTTCTATATCTACAGTAATATGGAACGATTAAATTCACTTTTAAAGAAAGTAAAGGAAAAAACAAGCCAATTCATGGGATATCCCGTGGCTAAAGATTTCGATATTGAAGAACTCCTCCCCTTCTTTAAATACCCACTAAACAATTTAGGCGATCCTTTCGTCGATTCAACTTATGCGGTCAACTCTAATGAGATGGAGCGAGAAGTCATCGAGCAATTCGCAGATTTGTTTCAAGCTCCCAAAAACGACTGGTGGGGATACGTTACCAATGGTGGGTCGGAAGGAAATCTTTACAGCTTATATCTGGCTCGGGAAAAGTATCCAAATGGAATCGTTTATTATTCAAATTCTACGCATTACAGTATCCGAAAAAACTTACATGTTTTGGGAATTCAATGCATCGCGATTCGCACGCAGGCAAACGGTGAAATGGATTATAAGGATTTACACCAAACTATTGCGCAGCACAGAAACGTGCCTGTCATCGTCGTGGCAAATATTGGTACAACAATGACTGAGGCCGTTGACGACGTCACCATCATTAAAAGCATTCTGAACGATCTCGCGATTCAGCAGCATTACATTCATTGTGATGGAGCACTCGGAGCTATTATTAATGCGTTTTCTGGTAAGAACAAAATTGGTTTTCATTTGGGAATTGACAGCATCACTTTAAGCGGTCACAAATTCATTGGAAGTCCTATCCCTTGCGGCGTTGTATTGGTAAAAAAAGCCAATCGAGATCGAATTGCCATGTCGATTTCCTATACCGGAAGTTTAGATACAACTATCACGGGCTCAAGAAACGGACACAGTCCAATAATACTTTGGTATGCACTCCAAAAATGGGGGAAAGATGGACTAGAAAAGCGGGTTCATAAATGTTTAACTACAGCCGATTACGCGATGCAATCCTTCAAGAAAAATGGGATTCCATGTTGGAAAAACGAAGGCGCAATAACAATTGTAATTCCGCCTCAACCGCAAGAGATTCAGCAGAAATGGCAATTGGCCACTGAAGAAAAGGTGAGCCATATTATTTGCATGCCGAACGTTACTTTTGAACAAATAGACAAGCTTGCCTTAGACATTGCTGAACGCGGAAACAATGAATTTCCAATTGAACATGAGCTGAATTTACAACTCCAATCATACTAAATCAAAAAACGGTTCAGACAAAAAAACAACATTGGGTATTAAAGATTATTCCTTAAATTTAATCTTTCTAAATAAGCCCTTCCTTATGATTATAAGCTTTTCAAAAAACCCTGTCAAACAGATCACGGGAATAATATTTTGGAACCGATATACCTTATTGTTTTTTGCTCTTTGTGCTGGAGCGGCTTACTTTCTTCGAGTGGAAATGGGGTATACTTTTTTCGCGCTCCCGGCCATTCCAATCAGTATTCTTGGGGGAGCTTTAGCAATTTTCTTAGGGTTTAGAAATAGTTCTGCTTACGATCGTTGGTGGGAGGCACGAAAAATTTGGGGTGCTGTTGTGAATGACAGTCGTTCACTAGGTCTAGAATTAATTACCTACCCGATTTCCGTTTCGGAAGAAGATGAAAAGGAAATTGCTGTTTGGAGAGAAACAGCAATCAGACGACATATTGGTTGGTTATATGCTTTGGTTGGACACCTTAGAAAAAAAGACACCGATCTTAGCGCTTATCTAACCGAAGCTGATTTAAAATCAATTGAAGGGAAAAATAATCGCCCAACCCAAATTATGATCACTCAAGGCCAGGCAATTAAAGAAGCATACGACAAAGGGTGGATCGAGGAATTTAGAATGATTGAATTGACAGGAACCTTGAAAAAATTCTATGACGATCAAGGAAAAGCGGAGCGTATTAAGAACACTGTTTTCCCATTCTACTACAACTACTTTACGATGTTTTTTCTATGGCTTTTTACCTTGAGTTTGCCGTTTGCGTTGATTAATGAGCAACAAACATGGTTGATGATTCCATTGAGTATTTTAATTTCATTCGCCTTCTTTATTTTGAATAAGTCAGGTGTCATCACAGAAACTCCTTTTGTGGGCGGAGCTGCAGATACGCCAATCAGTACGATTTGTCGGGGAATTGAAATCGACCTTCTTCAGATGATTGACGCTGATGATTGCCCAGAACCACTGCCTATTTCAACTGGGAAGTTTGGCGTAACGTATCAGCCTTAGAAATTAAACCGTTTCTCGAACGTCTTTAATATTCAACTGCAAGGTTTCGCGGTCCATCCATTTATTGCTTTCCAATGTGTACACAACATCGAATGGCATTCCAGCTGCAACAATGTTTGCGCTTTCCGATTGGTTGAAACCAATTCCATCAATAACAACATCGTGTTCGGGCTGTGTCATTGATAATTTTATATGCGCTTCTTTGAGCAGCCTCATGTCAGTAGAGAACACATTCTTACTGATAAAAACAGGTTTCATATTTCCCGGTCCGTGCGGTTCAAATTGAGACAAAATGCGTTTCAATTTTGGAATCTTCATTCTGTTTTCTTCGCTATTAAAAATCTGATTGAAGCCCAATTCGATATCCACTTCTTGTTCTTCGATCAACATTTCTGCTGTGAGGTTGGCTTCTGCATACGTTTCAAACGCTTCCATGAACGGCTCAAGGTTTTCTCTTTTCAAAGTCATTCCAGCAGCGTACATGTGGCCCCCAAACTGCTCCAGATGTTCAGAACAGGCATTCAGCGCATCGTACACATTAAAGTCCTTAATCGATCGCGCTGAGCCCGTCACCAGTCCGTTCGATTCGGTCAAGACGATTGTTGGGCGGTAGAATTTTTCAATCAATCGAGACGCGACAATTCCAACAACGCCTTTGTGCCAGTTTTCTTTGAACACGACATTTGAAAAGCTCTCCTTCTCTTCCCACCGTTTCTCTACTATTTCTTTCGCTTCTTCTGTTATTTGCTGATCCAATTGTCTGCGTTCAAGGTTGTCATTGTTGATATCATCAGCCAAACTTGTAATATCATCAAGGTCTTCCGAAACCATTAATGCGACTGCGTGTTTCCCCGATCTCAATCGACCCGCAGCGTTAATTCTTGGTGCAATTGAAAAGATCACATCCGTTAAAGTCACTGGAAATTGTTTGTTGGCAAGCGTCAATAATTCCTTAAAAGCCACACGTGGGTTCGAATTCAATAATTGCATTCCATGGTAACACAAAATACGATTCTCGCCTGTTACAGGAACAATATCCGCCCCGATACTTACGGCAAGTAAATCCAAATGCTCAAACAATTTATCCGTCGACCAATTGTTGTGTTCGCACATGCCTTGTAACAATTTAAATCCTACACCACAACCCGACAATTCATCGTATGGATAATAACAGTCTTTTCGCTTCGGATCGAGCACAATCGCGTCCGGAAGTTCCTCTCCTGGCATGTGGTGATCGCAAACGATAAAGTCAATTCCAAGTGACTTGGCATAAGCAATTTTATCGACCGCTTTAATTCCGCAATCCAAACAAATAATGAGCGCGACATCGTGTTCTTTGGCAACGTCAATTCCTTGTGTGCTCAATCCATATCCTTCCTTGTAGCGGTCTGGAATGTAATAATCGACCTGCAACGTATCTTTTAAAAAGGAATACATTAACGCAACCGCTGTCGTTCCGTCAACATCGTAATCGCCAAACAACATTACCTTTTGATCTTCGTCAATGGCTTCCTGCAAACGATCAACTGCAGCTTCCATATCCGTCATTAAAAATGGATCGTGCAATTGGTCCAACTTTGGCCTGAAAAAATCTTGCGCAGTATCGAACGAATCGATTCCACGCTGCAAAAGCAATTCTGCAACAATTGTGTCAACTTTAAGTTTTGAACGAAACGCGTCGACGATTGTAGTATCTTTTAGCGTTTTAACGTGCCATTTTTTTTGCATACTTTTTGTTTTAGGTGTGTTGGTTAATTGTAAATTTAGATTCCACCTTATATTAAGTTATGAAAATATATTGTTTGATTGCAAGTGTTATTTTGAGTTTTTCAACCTTTTCTCAAAAATCGTATTATTTCTCGGATCCATTGCCTTCGGCAACATCTAAAATTGCGAGCGTTGATAAAAAGTTTTACGGAACCTATAAATCGAAGACGGGAACTATTTCCTATCAATTTGATGAGAATGGCGTATCCATTATTTCAACATCGATTTCTTCGATTAGTCGTGAATCCATTCGTGAATCATCGGTGTATGATGTTCGAGGAAAATACATCTTCGGAGTGCTCAAAGACGATTCAATTCGGTGCGTTTTAGACGACGAGTATTATTACTTCGGAGTTCGAAATGTCGACATTTTTATTGGCAATGGAAGTCAGAACATACTAACGAAATCAGGGACTTCAAACGTTTACTTTTTAAATCTTTTTGAAAACGGAAATTACGTTCCCATCCAACTTGAATTTAAGGGTGGAAAGGTAACGATGAACTACTTTGAGTACGATTTGGAATCAACGAAATTTGATTTTGTGGCGGAGCAAAAAACGATTGATACGCAATATCAAAAATTAGTAGTGCTGAGCCCGACGGAAGAGGAATTTGAAACACTTCGAACGCTAAGTGTTTTTGATTTGCCCCGGGTTTTTAAGAGGTAGTTGAAAGAGAAGAAGTTATTGACCAGAATAAACCATGATAAAGAAACGAATACTGATTTTCATTTGTATAACTCTACTAATTGGTTGTTCGACTAAAAGCGAGAACTCGTTCGTCGAAGATATAACAGACGTAGAAATCAAGGATAATAAATTCTCCAATTGCTTTTCGAAGATGGACACTTCCGATTATCGCCCTACTGTTGGGTGTTCAGGTGGGTACTATAAAACATTAAATGATCAATACGTAATTAAACTGTCCTCTTTTGTTGAATTCGAATACAATGATTGTCAAAGGGTTAATGTAGATGATCAATTCTCAATTATAAGAGCTGAATTGTATGTTTTTGAACAGGGACAAGCAAGTCTAGTAAACTTATGTACAGATGTTATTATAACCAACGCGCCAAAAGCAATTCAGACAATTACAGCCAGCAGCGGAAAAATCATTGTCGGAAAAAGCAATCCGACTGATTATTACGGAAATACAATGCCTCGCTTTTCATTTTATATTGAAGAATTAAACTTTATTGACACTTTGAAGTCTGACACAATCCGAATCAAAGATGAACTGTTATGGAAGGTCTTAAATCAAGGAACTCCTGGGTGAATTAGGGGAAGACGAATCACAATTTAGATCAACGGATACAAGGCCAACGCCGTTAACATTGTATACATCAGAATTATGAACAAACTAATACTACTTGTACTTATTGGAATAACTGGGATTTCTCATTCTCAATCCAACCTGATTTGGTCAGAAGATTTTGAAGTAGAGAATGAATATTATTTTTCTGACTTCCCTACCATACAGCATGATTCGGACACATTAATGGTTGTAGGAACAACGAATACCATGAATGGTCAGAGACTTCAGATTGTAAATTATGACTTGCTCGGAGATACTCTTTCTACCCGGATTTACGGCAATGATTCTGTATTCAACAATCTTCTGATCGACTATATAATTGACGGTTCTGATAACATTTACATATTGCAGAAGGAGGAAATCTCATTCAACAAGCATAAATTAGTTCTGCAGAAATATGCATTGGACGGCAGCTTAATCTGGGTAGAACAAATTCAAGACGCAGCCGACACTTCATTTGTCCCCTTGTCATTGGGGTTGTCAAATGACACTTGTTTATTTATAACTGCCTACAAAGAATATAATTATCAGCAAAGCCCAACTGATGTAACGACTTCAATTTATTTGAGCTATCTATACGCCTTTAATTCTGACGGAAATCAACTTTGGCAAAGAGAGTTCGATCCCAATGATGAGGTGAATTGGTTTGTACATGACATTTTTATTCATGAGAATACTGCCTTCTTATTTGTAAACAACTACACTGCATCTCACAGTTTAATCAAGGTGGATGTCAACAATACGCTTACTTCAAATCTAAATACGGGGCTGGAGAATGCCTTCAATGACGTTCAACTAACACCCGACAATAAATTATTGATCCTATCGGGCACAAAATACAGGATCTCAAAAGCAGATTTGAATGGGAATCTCATCTGGACAAAATACTACGGTACGAATCTTCCTAGTAATGTCTCAGGAGATGAATTCAAAGCTGTAATTCAAGATACAGATGGAAATATATACGCAACAGGTCGACATTATGGTGACGGTTATGGAACTGCGAGTTATTCCAATGCCGACATCCTGACAATTAAATACGACAGCAGTGGAACCATCATCTGGGAAAACAGGTTCGAATACGGTATTAATAACGCCGACATTGGCAATGCCATAACACTGAAACTTGGAAATGTTTATGTTGGAGGTCAAAGCCAAGGAAACGGTATAGGATCCAATTATGATTACATCGTTTTGCAAATGGATTCTGCAATTGGCGATCTAACCGGTGGATATCTGTACAATGGTCCAAACAATGACGAGGACATCGTATCTTCACTTGTTGTTTTGGCGAATGGTGATATTGCATTGACTGGTTTAAGTTCTGTGAATCAATACTACGATTGGACAACTCAATTAATTGGGAACCTCACCGTGGACGTCGTTGAGCTCCTTAATCCATCAAAAAAAAGAAGTTGTTAAAATCGTTGACCTTCTTGGACGTGAAACGAAATATGCACCCAACCAAACGCTACTCTATATCTATGATGATGGTACTGCAGAAAAGGTGTTTAGAGTTGAGTAGGTGGGATCTGCTCCTGGTAAAAAATGATTGAACAGTTCTGTTTTATAGTATGAAAACATAAAAAACCCCTATTTTAGATACCATGAAACCCATTCTCGTATTCCTTCTTTTGATAGTAAGTTCTGCACTACACGCACAAGGTGAAATGAAATACGTTATTGATGATTTCAACAACGATGGATACCAAGACACGATGGAATACCACTACGATGGAGGTTCAAGTTACGGTGGTTTTTGGTGCACATTAAACGATGGCAGTAATGACGCTGTTTTCAAAATGGACAGCTGGGGATGTTTCTGTGATATCCGCTTCTTTATTCTTATTCCTCCAGATTTACAAAAAGAAGAGAATGCCTCATTTCTCAAAGAATTTGAAAAGATCCTATTGCCTGAGAAAAGAAAAAAACCAGACCCTTCCCTTCAATGGATCAATGAAGCTGACAATAGCAAAACGGTCATTGAAGATTCACTCGTTGAAAATTTTGACGTCATTTTTAATGTTGACCTAAAATGGAATCAAGGTTCTCGTGAAGATCTCACAAGATATTATCTTAAAACAAAGGGTGATGAATTGGATCGACACTACTTCACGCAAGGCGGAAAACCAGAGTGGTACGATAAAGAATTGAACCAAGGCTGGTTAATTTACAGTGGAAACCTCCACAACGGAACATTCTTCAGAGGGCAAGGCAGTACAATAATTAAAAATGAAATTCAATTGGATTCTGTCTCCAGTACTGCCGTTGGAATCTCTATTCATAAAAACAATGAATACGCCTGGGTCTTTGTCAGCGACTTTGAAGTTACTGGCGGACCAGAAAAACTAAGATGGCCTTCGATTGGAAAAATGGAACTCATTGGGGATCATCTCATTGTTGAGCACAATAAGACACCAAGTGGGGTTAATTCCTTGTTGGTTATCAACCTAAAAAACGGTAAAGTCGGTCGGTTAAAAAATTATTCCGATGGATTTGAGGTAAAGGATGGAAAGATAATTATTGAAGAAGATGATACGCCAATAGCCTTTGATATTCAAGAACTTTTTGAGGAGTTGCGTAGATTTTGAAGGACAAGTAAACGAATTTTTACTTGCCCTTTCTGTATTTCAATCATCAGGAACATTAGTGCTAGCTTCTAACATTTCAAATACTTCCCCTGCTTAAACATCACCATTCCACTATTCGCATCGGCCCAAACCAAAGTAATCGTTGTTCCACTGGCGCACATTGCAATTGGGTTTTTCGTATTAATAACCACATCCGTCATTTCTACTTCGCTTGTCCAGCCCGCTTGATCAAGCGTTCCGTATCCATTCGATAATTCATTCGCCGCGGAGTAAATACCCGTCAACCCAAATATTTCAGTGTACGCGTTCGACAAGTCTTGATAACCGCCTCTGTGTACCAAATGCATCTCTCCTGATAACGTCGCCATCGCCATGTTTCCCACGTTTTGGTATTCATCGGCCAATGCTGCCATTTTTTTAGAAAAGTGGCCCACAGTGAAATCCGTTACGGACCACTCGCCCACAGTCGTATTGTTTTCTGGAGCTGGATTTCCGCCAAAATCAATCGCATCAAAAGCGTTAAATGGAGCCGTGTTGAATGACGTGATGCGCATCTTTCGCGTGTTTCTTTCCTTGTAAACCAAAAACAACGAAGCACCAATTTGTTCCAAAGTCATCGCACCATCCGTCAATTGATTTACGGGCGTAACGGCTCCTGAAAAGCCATTAATATCTCCATCCATGGATTGAATAAATCCGTCGGCAGATGTCCAACACAGCATGAGTTTAGTTGTAGAACTTGCCACATCTGAATAGGCCGTTAACGCAATACTTCCCGCCGTTTTTTGTTTTAAAGAACTTGTTGTCGACCATTTTTTATTGTTAGCGTCGTATGTGGTAACCATTAATTCTCCGTTGGCGCCAACATTCACCAAAGTCGTTTTGTTCTCGATTGACGCCATGGCAATTGGCCCTTGGGTTAGATGATCCAATTTACTCGGCTCACTCCAACCAGAAGAACTCAGAATACTGTCAAATAACTGTCCATTGGTATCGGAAAAAACCATGTGTTCTCCTTCTTTACCATTCGAAACTGCAAGCGCATCTCCAACCGCAAAGTTGGTGTTTACTGGAACGTCCCAAGCAAAAGATTCATTCCAAAGAAAACGAAACCAATTTGCTCCGTGATCATTCTTTTTTAGAGAACCCAATTGGAAGTTTTCTTCAACCGTTCGAATCAAATTATAGTGATTGTATGGCGTTGAAATCTCCGTTCCAGCTTCAATCATGTTGCCTAACAAAACCGTGTAAATTTGGTTCGGGCCGTCGTAATTGGTATCGTATCCGTTCGCGTCATAATCTGCTTCATCGAAAGTAATAACAATCAGCGTTCCCTCTGGCACATTCGAATTTGCCCAAGCTAGCTTTGGATCGGTCAACAACAAATCAACATCCAATTTGAGGCCTAAATTTTTCAATCCCGTTTCCGAACCTCCTTGAATTTTAGTTGTGTCGATATCTCCGAGAAAAACATATTCCAACCAAGCCGATAATTGTGGAACGAGTTCAGTACGCGGATTCGTGTCGATATGCGTATTGTAAAGGTAATGGCCGTCGTTCCAAATATCAGGTGTAAACCAGCTGTATTCGGGCAAAGAATTATTGGCAACATCATTCCAAAATTCCGTATCGCTCACAATTTTATTCCAGCGCGCTTCTTCCTTTTGAACATTGTGAAACGAAGCAAATGAATTGTGCTTGCGGTAATACCGAGAAAGATCCTTGGCTTTAGCAGGCGGAAATTGATTAATGGGTTGTTCTATCGCTAAATAGTTCGGATTTTTCCAAGCAGGATTCCATTTCTCATTCGGATACGCTTCCATATAGGCTTTCCAACTCACCTTTTTTGCTTCCAAAAGGTCTACTAATGTTTCTTGCATCAACGGAGAAGCGGGCGGCGTGTCAGTTGTAACTCCACAAACTTCGCCAGAAAAAGAAGCAAGGTAATTGGTTTGAGAAGGGTGAAACGCTCCAAAATAATTGGTCATATCCGCACCAGCAGAAGCCAATTTCTTTAAAAAAGGGTTTGTAATTACGTAGTTTCTATATTGATTTTCAAACATTACGGTGATAACGCGATCGAATGGTTTTTTCATATTGTTTTCAGTTAATTGACTCATCGTGGCTAAGATGAGGGGTTGTTTTTAGAGTGGTTTAGCAAATTATTACTGCTCTCTAAGTTAAAGATAGTTTCGCGAAATGAAGTGCGTACATTTACCTGATTTTTGAGTTTTTGTGTGAAAATTTAATTGCGACTGTGCAAAAACTGATCTACCGCAAAACATTGGAATCCTCTAATAATGAGTACGGTATTCTTAAAGAAAACCACCTCAGGCAACCCTCTTTAATTGAACACGTTAATCTTTTAGCTTACCTTTGCTCAACTTTAGCACTATTAACGCACTGCTTAATATATACTTATGAAAACTTCTGGTTTACTATTAGGAGTGTTGCTTGCACTACTTTCAGGTCCTGTTTTTTCACAATCTTCATTTTTGGATGTTGCCAATACTGTAAATGTCCCACAAATGAATGGTCTAGGATCATTCGGTGGCGGTGTCTCGTTTGTTGATTTTAATAACGATGGGTGGGATGACATTACCTTCTGTTCTCAAGCTGGGTCGCCTCTTCGCTTTTATGAAAACAATCAAGGAACGTACAATGAAATCTACCTAAACGTTCCAGATGACTTATCAGAGACCAAACAAGTAAACTGGGTTGACATTGATAATGATGGCGATATGGATCTTTTTTTCACCACCCACAACGCACAATCACGTCTCTACGAAAATACTGGAGGATTTAACTTCACGGATATAACGATTAGCTCTGGGCTAAATGTAAATGGTATCGAAGCCTGGGCAGCGTCTTGGGGAGATATGAACAATGATGGTCTTTTGGATGTTTTTATCTGCGTTAAAGATGATTTTGGGACTTCATTCAATGGATTGTTCATGAACAATGGAGGCAACACATTCACAGAGTCGTTTGCTACAGCAATACTTGAAGACATTAATGACGTCTCACTTTGCGCTGCTCTTTTTGATTACAACAACGACGGATGGACGGATATTTATGTTTCCAATGACCGCCCGATGTACAACAATTTGTTGTACAGAAATAACGGAGACGGAACTTATACAGATGTGAGTTCTGGCTCGGGATCTGATATTAGCATTAATGCAATGTCAACGACAGTTGGAGATTACGACAATGATGGTTGGATGGACATCTACATCACCAACACGTACGAAGGAAATTCTTTTTTGAGAAACAATGGAAATGGAACATTTACAGATTTAGCTACTGCAAATGGAACTTTATTTGAAAGTATCGGTTGGGGAGCAACGTTTCTTGATGCAGACAATGACATGCACTTGGATTTATATGTAAGTGGTATGATTCCGACATTAATAGTCGATACGCTTTCCTCTGCATTTTATCAAAACGACGGAACTGGAAATTACACCATCCCAGCAAATGCTGGTTTTGATGCCGATACTGCTGCTAGTTATTCAAACGCACGTGGTGACTTTAACAATGACGGCTATCCGGACTTAGCGGTCTCGAATGATGCTCCAGACAACAGTTTCTTGTGGCAAAATGACGGCGGATCTAATAACTGGCTCAAAATAAAGTTGGAAGGAACAGTGAGCAATAGAGATGGAATCGGTTCTTGGATTAAAGTCTATTCGGGAGGAGTGACTCAATCCAGATACACAATGTGCGGTGAAGGATATCTTGGCCAAAGTTCTTATTATAACTTTTTTGGGCTCGCCAATGAAACAGACATTGATTCCCTTGAAGTGAATTGGCCAAGTGGAATTAACGAAACGTACTATAACATTCCTACGAATGGGTCACTTACTCTTATTGAAGGAGGAGGAGCCGCAATAGATGTTTACTTAATACCGCAAGGTTCGTTGGAATTTTGTGACGGCGAAAGTTTAGTCATAGAATGTGGCGATTTTGCATCGTATCAATGGAGTACGGGATCAGCGCAACCAATACTCACAGTTACAACTTCGGGATATTATTCCGTAACAGTGACGAACCAAATGGGAATTTCAGGCACTTCGGACACCATTTATGTTACCGTAAATGACTTGCCGAGCGAAACACTAATACCAACACACATTTCGTGCAACTCTGCTGCTGATGGAAGTCTAGATTGTATCGTTCTTTCTGGTGGTGTATGCACTTTCGACTGGAGCAATAACGAAACTACAGAAGACATCTCTGGTCTTACCGCGGGAGTTTATGACGTAATAGTAACTGGTTTTAATGGCTGCACGAGCACTGTGACTGCAACAATTTTAGAACCGGCAGAAATGCAACTAGTAACAGGGTCAAGTATGGAAACCGGACAATCAAGTGATGGAAGTGCTTGGGTGAATGTAACAGGTGGAACTCCACCACATAACTACTTCTGGAATGACAATCAGGCACAAGCAATAGATTCTGCAATAAACCTCAGTGGAGGATGGTACTCAGTTTGGGTAATTGATGCAAACTCATGCATGGACTCAGCACAAGTATTCGTGAACAGTTCGGCTGAGATTGATGAATCTGCTTTGGCATCCAGTCAAGTATTTCCAAATCCGAGCAACGGTGCGTTCACACTTCAGTTGAGTGACGAGTTCGTTGATCCGTCAACCAACGTTACTATTTATGGCTTGGATGGAAAAGTGTACGCTGAAACGACACCGGTCGCGAGTAGCATTGAATTTGACCTCAATCTAAATTCTGGAATTTATTTCTTGCAAATTCATTCTCAATATGGGGAGTTCACACATAAACTCGTCATTGGCAATTAACACGATTGTATTGGTGCAGGTGATCCTTATTTAGTAATGGGGAAACGCCAAACTAACAACAACGCTTGATACAATTTCAGACAGTCCTGCGTAAATTTATCTCCAACTTTCCTTTTTGAAATAATACGTTTTTACTAAACCGATTTAGTATGGCATAAGATTTGTGTATTTCTTACTATTAATTTAAAAGAAGCACTATGAAAAAACGTTATTATTTTTTAATAGCATCGGTAGCACTTATCTCGATATATGCTATTTCGCAAAACGACACAAGGTCCCCTGAGGTCGTTCGAAATCCGATTGCCAACGAACTAGAGAACTGGGATCCAATCAGAGGCCAATGGCTGGCCGAAAGTTTAGAAGCAATGTCAGAAAACAGACCAATTCCTGATCGCATGTTTCCAGAAGACTTAACACCTCACCAAATGATTTCACTTTTACCAGATAATCTTCGCACTAAATTGGCGCATTTATCTCGTACAATTGACCTCAATAATTTTGCGGAGGAAGAGCGCTGGGAATCAATCGGAGCAATTATTGAACCAGTAAATTCAAATTGTGGAACATTGTCCGCTAGAACTTATGGCGATCCTCACTTAGTGACATTTGATGGATCTCGTTATTCCTTTCAAACAGTTGGTGAATTTGTTCTCACAAAGTCAACTTCTGGAATGGAAATTCAAACACGTCAAAAACCAGAAAAGGAAGATTTTTCGTTGAATACTGCAATCGCAATGCGCGTCGGTGGTGATCGTGTTGGCATCTATGCAAGTGATTACCCAGATGCGAATAACTCAACACCGATTCGAGTGAATGGACGCCCCGTAACCATCCAATCCGGTGGAAAGTACTTCCTATCAAACGGTGGAATTATACGTCAAAATGGAATTCGCGATTACACAGTCGACTGGCCTTCTGGAGAGTCTGTTGCAGTAGAAATTAAAACATCTTCTGGAATGCGCTTTATGAACGTCAATATTAATGTCTCAGGATGTGGCCAATATGACGGTCTTTTGGGAAATGCGAATGGAAATCAAAGTGATGATTTTGGCGGATTAAACGATCAGGCATCAATTGGAATCCCACAAGGAAGTGGCATTTTCACGGGTTCATCTCGCGAAATTGAGCAAAGTAGATTGGCTTATATTGCAAATGCAATGGGCGATAAATACCGCATAACGCCTTCAACTTCTTTGTTTGATTATGCTCCAGGTAAATCGACATATACATTTACAGATCGATCATTTCCTCGTGTACACAGAACACTCGATGAAATTCCTGAAGACCAAATGGCTGAAGCACGAAGACTCTGCAGAGCAGCGGCGATTAAGAATAAAGATCTAAATGGTTGTATTTATGATCAGGTGTACTTGGAAATTGAACCCGCGTGTGAACCTGCCATTAGAAACCCAACTGTTGGAATTGTACTCACACCAATCGTGAGATCAATAGCAAACGTAAACCCAAAACCGCCACGACCAATTGCGTCTGTTAGACCGTCTGAGAATTTGGGTAACACACCTGTTCCTACTAATCCATCTTCACCATCTACACGTCCATTTGAGGCTGAAGAGATAGTTGAGTTAGAAAATAATCGTACAGAAATTCGAAACAATTTAACAGGAAACTCTTTATCTGATAAACGGGAAGAAGAAGAGCGAAACATGTATAAAGTTGAAGAAAGAAAGCGGCTTGAGCAGAAAGCCGAAGCAGCTACAGCCGCAGAGAGAAATGATCGTGAACGATTGGAGCGTGAAGAGGAACGTGAACAGTTAGAAGAAAGGGATCGTTTGGAAAGTGAGCAACGAAAAAGATATGAAAGAGATCAGCAAGAAGCTGAGGAGCGCGCCGAAAATGAACGGCAAATGCAGGCAAGAGAAGAAGAGCGACGCGCAACCGTAAAAAGAGAAGAGGAAGCAAAGGAACGCGAAGAACGAGCCGAGCGCGCTGAACAAGAAGAAAGAGAAGAACGGGCGGAACGTGAAGCGGTAAAAAGAAAGGAAGAAGCTGAGCGCGAAGCAATAAAAAAGGCGGAACAAAGAGCCAAAGCCGATGCGGAAAGAAAACGACAGGATGACGCCCGTAAAAGGAAAGAGGCTGAAGCGAAAAAAGCAAGAGAAGCTGCTGAGAGAAAAGCCAAGGAAGTCGCCGATAAAAAAGCGAAAGAAAATGCTTTAAGAAAAAGGCCTTGAACGCGAACAATATTATGAAATGATGAGACCGTCTGAAAAGGCGGTCTTTTTTTGTTCGTGTTTTTGGTTCCATTATTCAAAACAACTATGCAGTAATTGGACTGCTGTGAAAACACATTTTTGAACTATTATTCAAAATGTTCAATAAATTGTTTTAGATTTGAACAATTACTGGGATTGTTCAAATATTTACTTAGATGAACAATTTCAAATTGGATTTCAAGAGACCACATGAAAGAAACAAAGAAGAAAAGCAAAATCATAGAGCAATCCAAAGAGTTGTTTGAAAAATTCGGTTATCAAAAAACGACACTTACGAATATTGCAGAATCGATCGGGTATGTGAAGTCAGCCATTTATTATTATTTCAGTGGTAAAGAAGAGATTTTTGCAGCATTGGTTAAAAAGGAAGCCGAGGATTTCCTTGAAACACTAATCAAAACAGTTGCTAAATCAGAGCTCCCATCTGAACAGCTTCGATTGTACATCGATACGCGAATTAACTTGATGGAAAGTGTTTCCAAACGCTATCAATTCTTAAAAAGTGAATTCTTCGAACTGATGCCTTTGATTGACGCAAACAGAAAAGAATCCGATGACAAAGAAATTCTGTTCGTTACCAATATTCTTGATAGAGCAATTCAAAAAGAAGGTTTAAGCATTGATAATTCTTCATTTACCGCAAAATTATTAATGCAAAACATTAAAGGTTTGGAGATTCAAATGTTCGTTACCGACCAAATGCAAGCACACAATGAAAACAGAGAAGCCTTCATTGACTTTATTCTATTCGGAGTATTCAATAAAAAAAATTAACCATGAGAATTACTACTATTTGTTTCGTATTGTTCAGCGCACTAAGTGTATTTGGCCAACCCTTTGAAATTGGTCACACCACAATAACCTTTAACGATCCTGCCAGAACTGGTGGATTTGGAACAGGTGGAGGTCCAGGTCGACAGATTCAAACTGAAATTTATTACCCTGCCGATATCGCAGGTAATGATGTCAACCTTTCTTCCGGTGAATTTCCTATCATCGTATTTGGGCACGGCTTTGCAATGGGATGGGATGCCTATTCCAATATTTGGGAAGAGCTCATTCCTCAAGGGTTTATTCTCGCATTTCCTCGAACAGAAGGCGGATTGTTTCCCGCTCCCTCTCACGCTGAATTTGGCCTTGACCTGTCCCTAATCGTAACGAAGATGAATAACGAGGGCACCTTGGCTTCAAGTCTATTTTTTAACCACATCTCAACTAAATCTGCCTTAATGGGGCATTCGATGGGAGGTGGAGCGATGGTTTTAGCGGCCGAGAACAATACAAACATAACAACCATTATTGGGTTAGCGCCGGCAGAAACTAGCCCGTCAGCAATTGCGGCAGCTTCAAATGTTTCCGTTCCAGCGTTGGTATTCTCTGCGGATCAAGATTTGGTTACTCCAGCGATCGATCATCATACTCCAATTTACAATGGATTGGCCTCTTCATGCAAATACTTTATCAACATCATAGGTGGTGCACATTGTTACTATGCCAACTCAAATTTCAATTGTGACTTTGGCGAAACAACTTCAGGTGGAAACATCAGTATCAGCAGACTTCAGCAACAAACTACAATGTTTAGATATGTACTTCCTTGGTTAAATATTTACCTGTATGATGATTGTGACGAACACTCTGTATTTGAAACAGACTTAGCCTTAGACACCGAGGTCTCGCATCAATCTTCTTGCATTGGATTTCCAGTTCCTACGTATGATCTAAATGTTTCCGTAAACAATGGAACGCTTACTTCGGCTGAATTGGCTGGAATATACCAATGGGTCGACTGTGACAACGGCAATAGTGAAATCCCGGGAGCAACCAACCAAAGTTATACCGTTACCCAAAATGGAAATTATGCAGTTGTCTTAGGAACAGGATCGTGTGCAGAAATGTCTAACTGCTTCGCTGTCGATGTTGTAGGCATCAATCAATTGGAATTGGGTTCTTCTACTAAGGAATTAATTCGAATTGTTGATTTGATGGGACGCGAAACGCAATTGCATCTGAATACGCCACTAATCTTTATTTACAGCGATGGGACTCGAGAACGAGTGATGAAAACAGAGTTTTAGGATTTTTGTTACGTATCTCTTTTTCCCTTCCTTACGGGAAAAAGCAATAACATGTCTGGAAGTCTGACGGATTAAAATCCAATGAATTAAACCAACAAGGAAGCTTGATACAATTTCAACTCGTCCCAGGTAAATTTATTTCCTACTTTTTCTTTGAGTCCGCTCATTGAACCGCCATCGTAATCATCGAAAAGATCAGATAAATCATTTCTCATTTTACCTTCCATTACGTCGCTCAATTCCAATTTCTCAAGTTTGATCAATCGTGCGCAATGCGTGCTAATCGTTCCTTTCGAAAGTTGTCTTTCGTTTGCGATTTGCTCAATAGAAAAGCCGTCCTTAACCATTTGAAGCGTGGTATCATAAGTTGTTCCTTTCTTCTTTTTTGAGGCTTGTTGTTTTTTCTCCGTTTTTGTTTTCAATTGAACGAAATCCGTATCGAAATCAAAGGTTGAATTCGTTGCGCGCATTTCATTTTTCACCATCTCAATCTTCGTCATCTTGTAATTTCTGACTTCCGTTGACATAATCACAGACCGTTCTATTGATCGACCATTTGCGATGGCTTCGGTGAGTAAACGTGTCTTTTTCAACTTCAAAATCGCTTCGGTAAGAAGGACATCTAAATCTTCTAATTCTTCATTGTACTGCTTCGTATTGTTCTTTTGCTGCAGCTCAGCCATCTTCTTTAGGTTCGAGACCAAAATCCCATCCATTAGTTTGAAGAAGTATCCGTAGGCTGCCACAACCCGCGTCATTGCATGTTCCATATCCACGTTTGGAACGGAGAACACACGAGACAATTCATTTCTGAACTTTCGTGCTGGGTCCATTGTCCCAGTCAATATTTGCGCTTGTTGCGTAATCCAATTTCGATTCTTTCCCTTCTGCGATTTTGCACCGTGGCTTTTATATCCTGCCTCGTGCGATTTCCATGCATTCAACAGGTCAATCCAATCGTAGGCCTGAACCAATTCGTCGTACAAAAACTTGTTCGTTGAACCGCCCAATTGACCTTCGAGCAATTCAGAAGAAACCTTCGTTTTGGCATAGTTGACCACGTTTGGATCGTTCGACAATCCATTCATGCTGATCGGTTTCAAAAGAACCAATCCATCCAACGATCTCAATCTCGACAAGGCAACATAGGCCTGACCTGCAACAAAGACTTTAGAAACGTCTAAAACGGCCTTCTCGAACGTTAGACCTTGGCTTTTATGAACAGTAATCGCCCAAGCCAATTTTAATGGATAATGTACAAACGTTCCAAGTGTTTTTTCCTCAACCTCACCGGTTGAAGGATCAAGCGCGTACTGAATGTTGTTCCACTCGTATTTATCAACTGTGATTGTCTTTTTCTCCAGCGGGAAATTGACTTTAATTTCTTCATCTTCCAATGAGACAATGCGCCCCATTTTTCCGTTGTAATAATCCTTATCCTGCGATAAATCGTTTTTGATAAACATGACTTGAGCGCCAATCTTCAATTCCAATTGTTGTTCAACAGGAAACAAATGATCTGGGAAATTTCCCGTCACTTCGGAGTCGTATTTTACCGAATTCGTTTTTAACTTACCAAGCGCATTCCGGTTGATCGTATCCGCATCTCTGTTGTGCGTTGCAAGCGTGATATAATCGTCTTCAACCGTTGGATCAAAATCGGGCTTTACGTATTTATTTAAAACCTCAACATCTTGTGCCGTGATCTGATTGTTTCTTAAATTATTTAAAATCGATAAAAAATCTTCATCGTCTTGTCGGTATACTTTTTCAAGTTCGATATACAATGGCGGATCTTCACGCACAACTTGCGAATTGAAGAAGTAAATTCCATTGTAGTATTTACTCAAATACGACCATTCTTGCGGCTTCACAACGGGAGGCAATTGAAGTAAATCTCCAATGTAAAGCACCTGCACTCCGCCATAAGGTTGGTTAATTTTCCGGACGTTTCTCAAAGTCCAATCCATGGCATCCAAAACATCGGCGCGCAGCATACTAACCTCATCGATAATCAACAATTCCAAGTTTCTGAAAATTGCTCGCCGCGTTGAATTCATCTTGAAATGATGCATCAAAGTCTGCTTGCTTTCTAACTTCATTTGATTATTGAAACCACCTTCAATATTAAAATCAGGAATGAACGTTGCGAAAGGCAATTGAAAAAACGAATGAATCGTAACTCCACCAGCATTTAGCGCTGCAATCCCAGTTGGTGCAACAATAACGGCTTGCTTGTGCGTTGACCGAACAAGTTTGCGCAACAAGGTAGTCTTCCCAGTTCCAGCTTTCCCAGTTAAGAAAATAGAGCGATTCGTTTGATTGATAAAACGTTCTGTAAATTCAGAAATTTCACTTGTTTGAATCGGGTCTGTGTTTTGGTTCATCTAATATAAGTTAACGAAAAAGTTCGGATCAGAAAGAAGGATTCACAACTATTTTTCGAGAGCTTAAAATTAAGAAAATGCTTCTTCAAATCTACATGAACCATCAAATTTCAATGGAATTCAATTGCTTGCGTTTAATTGAGGAAATGAAACAGTTAACACCCGCATCCCATCCAAACACCGCACGTTTTCGCGTACGCATCTTTGTAAAACTTACGCGACTCTTTCACAGCCTCTTTGATGATCGGATCTCCTTTTTCGCCGCTGGCAACAACAACGATGTAATATCCTTTTGTGAATCCTTTAAAACCGTCTGAATATTCAACAGAAACGTATTTTGATTCGCCCCAATCGTTTCTTGGCAAGTACTGCGGGTATTCAACCATTCCGCCGCCACAGATTTCTTCGCATACTTCTTTGGGCAAGGAAAGTCCAATTTCATCGTGCTCATGAAGCTCTCTTAAATCGAGTGGATATCCCAATTTTTCAGAGGCGTCTTTGGCTCTTTTTAATGCTTCGTCATAATCTTTCGTGGAAATTATTATCACAAACGAAAAGTCCTTTGACATGCTTGCCTCGTATTCCAGCCAATCAAGATCTACATATTCTTCTGAAACGGTTGGTTCTTGAGTTGCACTCTCATCCCCCATTACTTCGCCTAATTCTCCTTCTGGGATTTTCTCCGTTGGCTTCTCAATCTCTACTTTTTTGGAATCGGAATCCTCCTTTTTTTCAGTTGCATCATCTGGTTGTGAGCAAGCGGCAAGGATTAGTAGAACGGGGATAATGAAATAGCGCATAGGTGGGTTTGTTATTAGGTCTTGAAATTAATAAAGTTCCGCGAAACCAAGTTCATTCCGAATACGTAAATTTGATTCCAATGAAAGCCATTTTTCTTTTTCTCGCAATCATCTCATTCAGCAGTGAAGCAAAAGCTCAGAACTTTGATATTGATGTATTGAGAAAGATTAATGTTGAACGAAACACCAGTTTCGATGCACCATATTTGTTCATTACAAAATCAACCGTTCCATTTGGACTAGGTGCACCAACCGTTATGCTTGCAGTCGGGTTGATTAAAAAAGACAGCTTGCTGACACAGAATTCATTAATGATGATCGGAGGTTTGGCGATCAATGGTATCGTTACTACAGCAATGAAACATGGATTCAATCGGAACCGGCCATTTGTAACCTATCCTGACATCATAAAACTTTCTCAAGCAGGAAATCTTTCCTTCCCTTCTGGACATACATCCTTGGCATTTAATGTGGCCACTTCGGTTAGTATTGCGTATCCAAAATGGTATGTAATTGCACCTTCTTTTTTATGGGCAAGTGCAGTTGGATATTCCCGAATGCATCTTGGCGTTCATTATCCATCCGATGTGTTTGTCGGAGCGCTGGTTGGGTCTGGAAGTGCATGGTTGGGTCAAATTATCACGAAGAAAATTCAACAAAAACGTTCGAGCAAAGGGTTGAAATTGTAAGCCTAAGCGTCTCGCATCATAAACCAAAGGGTTTTCCCATTTCCTGAATCGGGCCATTCATGGTACACTTTAAATCCATAGCGTTCATAGATTTCTTTGTTGCGCTCAACGGACGTCTCAAGCAGGATTGGCAACTTCTCCGTTTCCGACAATTGAAACAAGTAATCCTTGATTTCATATACCGTTGCTCCGCCGCCTTTCGTTACACCGAGAAACCAAAAATAAAGATGGTCTCCTTTGAATCT
>JAWUWJ010000125.1:0-32749 GCA_034111925.1 Crocinitomicaceae bacterium | reverse complement strand
AAAATTAACGTCATTGCTCTAAACAAAGGCTTTTTGAATTCCTCATTGTCCACTTTCAACAACGCCTTTGCAATTGTTTTTGGCGCGCTTCTTTTGTCTAAATCACCAGATTCAAGGCGATCCATCAGCGCCTTCAATTGGCTTGCATTAAACTCTTCATTCTCTGATTTCTCAACCGCTTTAATTGCCGAAGCGAGAAACTGCAAATCCAAAGGAGAATTCAGAACAACAAGTCTGTCGTCGAAATTTTTAAGAATTGGAAACGAATCATTTTTCGCAACAAACTTTAAATAAGCCCTTTTCGATTTTGATGATTTGCTGGAGAGAATATCCTTATCAACTAGAAAACGCTCCAGTTTGTTGAGCTCCTTTTTTAGATCGATTTTCTCTTTTTTGAAGTCCTTTTTCAAGTTAAGGTACACTTCTTCTTCAACGTCAACATCTGGAGTGCAGCTGGACACAATTAGAAAAAGGAAAGACGCGATAAGGAGTTTCATCGGCATAAAATTACTTGTATGGAATTTCGATCATGCGAAGCGGGTGCGCCTCGTTGACTTGTTGTTTTTGAGAGTTGCTCAAGGCATCGTACGCTTTGTGAAAACTATGTTGCGCTTCTTTGCTTCGCACGTCATACATGTAGGCTTCAATGACAGATTGAATGAAAGCAAAATCACCATAAGGCGACATCGGAGAAACGTAAAGGTTTATTTCGGCCAAAGATCCAATTTTATCGTAAGTCGCGTAAAACACTTTTTCAAAGTCATCAATCGTGTATTCTTCGCCATTGATTAACAATTCATGGTCTTCCTTCAATCGAATATCAATCGTGTTTTCAGAATTGTAAGTCGGCCGCGCTTGCTCTGTTGGTTCTGGGTTTTTCCTGTTAAATGCCGTGTGTGTATCGATTGTCCGCACGACAGTAAGAAGCATAAACATTCTATAAAATGGCTGTTCAAAATCTTCGGCTGTTAATACGTCAATAGTTGCTTGAGAAGCACTTTGTCGTGAAATGTCCCCATTCTTTACGGCTCTTCTTTGAATCCGCTGCATTTTTGAAACGAAATCACTACTCACATACGCTATAGAATCCCTGTCCATTACAGTCCTCTTTGCGCGGTCTAAAAATCCAGAAGTCATTGGATGCTCAACTATGGGTTGAATCACATCCAAGTTTTTCAATCCTTTCATTTCCTTCCCTGCTGCAAGTCGCTCATAATACTTTACCTTGGCTAAACCGCCTTTTCCTGTTAAGATTCCCTCTTTGATAAACTGCGCCTCAATTTTATCCAAAAGAGGTTCCAATTCAATGCCTTCCTTTTTGTATTCTGCAACGGTGCGTTCGTACAATTGATCTTCAATTTTATTTCCTTTTGTGCAAGAAAGGAGAAGAAAGAAAACAGCTATTGCATACAGGCTACTTTTCATTAATTCGTCTTTAGGTTTGAATATTTGTTCAAGTTCAAGTCGTAAAATTGTTTGTTCAACGCCTTACCGAGTTGGTAATTAATGATCGTTACATCTAACAAGTTTTCACGGATTTTTTTCTCTTCTTCCAAATTGGGTAAGTTCGGGTTTAAACAAATTTCACCCAAATATTTCTTCTCCGCCAAATCGCCAGAAAGCCAACGCCCATCTCTTTTTCCTTGGTGGAACATCCCCATCAAATTCAGTTTTCCAAACGGGTCGTAGTATTTCCACAAACCTTGCGGCAATCCATCTTTCATCGTTCCTTCGTTTTGAAGAACGCCATTGTCGTAGAAGTTCTGCACAAAACCGTTCATTCTTCCCAAGCTTTCATCGGCCTCCCAAGTCGTGTAGAGCTGACGGATTTCGTAATGATCAGTGTGCGCGCAATCGTACTTTTCCATTTTTTCTAAAATGAAGGCCTCGTAAAGCTTTTTCCCGTCCTTATCGTAATCCGTTAAAACTCCTTTGGACTTAAACATGATGGAATCATTAACGGTAATAATCGAATCAAAGTAGTTCACGTCATACAGGAATTCACCTTCGTAATCAAAGAATTTCCAGTAACCTGTTTTTTTCCCATCATCGATTTGTCCGTCTCTCGCAATCGTGTCATTTGGGTAATACTTTGTCATGTGGTATGCCAATCCTGATTTATCAATCAACCTCGGTCGGCCGTAATACTCTTCACTCAAACGGGACGCTCCATACCCTAATTGATACATCAATCGATCAAGACTCATCGAGTTGGTAATGTCAGATGGATCGAAACGAATTGAATCTTCCCAATCAAACGTATACCTCAAGCTCAATTCATTTTCTTCCCAGATTTTTTCCTCCACCGGAAGTGAATATTTGAATTTGATATAATGGTATTTGAACCCAAGCGTATCAAACGCCTCATAATCATCAATTGGCTCTCCATCCAAGAAGAATCCTTGTTTCGATATATTACCATTTGTGTGGTATGTAACTGATTTACCGTTCAAGTATCCACTGCTAAAGTTTAAGTCATAAAGCAAAACAGTATCCTTTCTAGGAAGCGTGAGGTACGTTTTTGAGTACCCGTCCAGCCTTCCGTATTTGTAATTGGATTTCGAATACGCCATTGAATAACGCGAAAGGAATTCACCTTCCCGTAGACCATCCAAATACGTTCCTTTTTCTTGGACCTCGCCGTGCCAATTGAATTGATTCATCGGTCCATTCAACATTCCTTTGTCGTACAATTCAGTGCTGTATAAAAAGTATATTTTTTTGGAAGGCAATGAATCTTCAGAAAAGGCACGCGCTTCTTTTTTGATCTTGCTGTGAAATCCATATTTCGAATGCAATCCAATCGGGTCTCCGCGATCAAATGCAATTTCTGAAATCAATCTTCCAGAAATATTTTTCCCTTTCCAAGTTCCTTGCGCTTTTCCTTCAACCATCTTCCCTTTGATATCAGTAACATATCCAGAGACATAGCTGCGCCCATAGTAATTATTGTTTCCAATGGACGAAAAATAACCATCCTCAACTACTTCAAAAAGGCGGTTTTGAATATTAAGAGCTGCATATTCACAATCATCCACAGAACCCACCAACTCAAGGTATCGGCTGTTTTTGTGTGTTCCCCTTTTCAGGTAACCAAGAAGTTGCCTTTCTATGATTCTCTGTGCAGATCCATTGTCATTGTGAAAAGTGAGTTTGTTTTTAAAACTTCTAAATCGAGGCGCGTTTTGAATAACCTTTACCTTTCCGTTGTATGGTTTTCCCTTGTGCAGTACTTCAACGTCTGATGTTACATCATAGTCGCTGGAATAGTACTTCAAGTGAAGTTGAGGAAGCGTGTCGTTATCCATTTCCTTTAGAATTCCAGATGCTGTTGTGATCACCTCAAAGTTGCCATATTTCCATTGGGTTTTTCCCGTCCAACTTCCATAATCTTCAGTAAAAACTCTTTCTGCTCTCCAATATTCTTTCCCAGTGTAAGACAAATTGTAGTTCACCATTTTTCGCGTCTTTGGATCGTACGTTAATTCACGAATAACGGTGGTATCCACTCCGCTCCACATTTTAAAAAGAGTAACCGTTTCATCGGTAAAAGTTTGCTCTTTCAGGAAGTCCCAATTTTTGTAGGCATAATTTCCTGGAAAAATCTTTTGAAATTTCTTAGCTCCATACTCTGGACCCGGTATTAATTCAGCGGTAATGCCATCAATAAATAATGACGGTTCTGTTTCGGCAGGTTTGTCTGTTTTCACAAAGTCACCAAGAGAATCATAAATCGCCGTTTCAAATAAAACGCCTTCGTAATCATAAGCGCGACGGATAAACCGATTGGAGTCTGGTACAAAAACAATTTCATCGTGGACAACGCCATTGTCCCAATAAACAGTTCCTTCGTCCGTTAATTCTCCATTGTCAAAAGTATACCTCGTAAAGAGTTGACCATTTGGATAGAATACCTCATACAATCCATCATAGAGCATTTTTGCACCAACGCTATCAATAAAGTAGCCTCTTGTTTCCACAAGTTTTGTACGAGGGTCTTTGTGAAAATCATAGAACCCATGCATGTTCTTGAGGTTTTCAATCTTCTTAAACCGTTCCGGCAAATTATCATTTTCGTAACCGCCATAATATTCCAATCGGTGCGATTTAAAGCCCTCTTCTTCCAGTTCGATGTCCGGTTCTTCTTCAAATCCTAATTTATAGAAGTCGCTCGGCAATTCCTTGAGGCCATACTTATACCCATAAAACTTGAACTCTATGGGGTCTCCCGAGAAAAAGAATCCCGTTCTTATGATTGGTTTGTGGGATATCAATTCACTCTTCGGGTCTGAATAAGTCACATTCAGCAACAAGTTCTTTCCCTTATACGTTTTCCAGTTGCCCGCTTTTTCGCCATTTATATATTCACCTGTAATTTTGGTTTTTTCTTGGTGTCCATATTGAAAATAGTCTCCGTGCTGAATTCCATTTTTGTAGTTCGAAACAAGTGTCAAAGTATCCGTAGAGTAAAACTTTCCATACTTGCGAAATGATTTTGTTTCGAACCCATAAAGGCTTCGTGGCGCT
This sequence comes from Crocinitomicaceae bacterium, assembly GCA_034111925.1. Lineage (GTDB taxonomy): Bacteria > Bacteroidota > Bacteroidia > Flavobacteriales_D > Crocinitomicaceae > UBA4466. The sequence goes on along the minus strand of JAWUWJ010000125.1, from coordinate 28,222 downwards.
CTGTCGATTTTTATCATTGACCATTCGCCGTGCTTCAATCCGTTTTTGAATTCACCCCTTTTAAGAGTGTCACCTGCAACATTCATCCAAAATGCCTTTCCATCAATGGCATTGTTTTTCACATCAAAATATCCTGCCACTCTTTGTGTCTGAGGGACGCACTCGCCTTTCTTATTAACGAGACAAAATTCGGTAAATAACTGAACGTACTTTCCATCTGGAATGGCCCCGAATGGAGGAAGAACCTCTTTGTTGAATAAATATTTGGGCCCAATGAAAAGATAGGGATGCATTCGAACTTGTTTGACAAATCGTTTTCCGAAGCCAAAACGTCCATTTTTGCTTCTCAAATTTTTCCATTTAGACTTGAGGCGGTTTTGCATCCTTTCCAATTTTAAGCCCGTTGCGCCTTCAAACTTAGATCGGTTGAATCCCTCCGTTTCACCGAACAATTGAAAGAAGTTCTCTGGATTTTCGAAATATTCTTTGTCGTTAACGGCCAACCAATAATCGTCGTGTGAAACTATTTGTTCTGGATAAGGATAGATTTTATAATACTCTCCATCAATTTGCATTGAATCTACTTGTGCAGAAGCTTGTAAAGATGCAATGCAAAAAAGCATACATCCTAAAATTGTATTCAATCTCATTCCTTGTAGTTTTTGTTTTCTCAGCGTAATAAACATACGTTTTGTTCCTTCACTTATTGCGCTAGGAGTAACGAACGTTGTAAGTGAAACAACAAGATGCTCTAAAAGTTACAAATCCATAAAGAATTGAGCTCGGATTTATACTATTTTAACCTTGTTTGCCTCATTACTATTGAAAACGACTAGAAGTCATGAAATTTCTGTTTTTTAATTCGAAGATCAAGATCAAATGTGGATATCCGCATAATCTCTTGAAGGATAGGTGTATATTTGAATAATTATGAAAAGAAATCTCTTTTATTTGGTGATCGTTTTAACGATCAGTTTTACGCAAGTGAGTTGTAAAACGGCCTTAGACTTGACGAACGAAACGGGAACGCCGCCAAAGACAATCACTTTACTTGAGCGTCTAGAAGCCATTCCCAATGTTACGGAGGTAAATGTTCTTGGAAAAATGAATCATTTCACCGAACATTATGAACTTTGGTTCGAGCAAAAAACAGATCCAAGTAAACCAAATTCGCCCACGTTTAAACAACGCGTTTTACTGGCCCATGCTTCGGATGATGCACCTGTAATTGTTGAACTTCAAGGGTATGCAATTTTCTCGCCGAGAGCAGGGGAATTGGCGGAATTGTATTCTGGAAATCAAATCACAATTGAACATCGCTTTTTTAATCAATCAAAGCCAGAAACTGGAATTCCTTGGACAGATTTAACCGTTCGAAATGCGGCCGAAGACCAACATGTGATTATCCAAGCGCTCAAAAAAGCAATTTACTCGAACAATAAATTCGTAACCACAGGCATCAGTAAAGGTGGACAAACAACAATGTTGCATCGGTCTTTCTATCCAGACGATGTGGACGCAAGTGTCTGTTATGTGGCGCCATTAAATTTTGAACGCGAAGACCCGCGTATTTATAATTTTTTCGACACCGTGGGAACTACTGAACAGCGTGAAATGATCTATGATTATCAGACCCTTTGTCTTGAAAGAAAAGCGGAAATGATTGACCTTTTGAAGGCAAAGGCGACTTTTGAAAATTACGAATGGAATTTTTCTACAGAGAAAGCATTTGAATATTATGTTCTGGAATATTCGTTCGCATTTTGGCAATGGGGAGCTTATGAATTTAACGAAATCCCAGATGAAAAAGCCACGTCGGATTCGCTTTTGAATCACGTTCTAGACGTTTCTGGAGTTTCATTTTTTGAAAGCAGCGGAGTTAAAAATTTACAGCCATTTTTCTGGTCTGCAATGACGGAAATGGGAATGTACGGCTATGAATTCGAACCGTTTGAAAAGTACTTGTCGCAGAAAGAAGTTTACACCTTTGACTTTACATTTCCAGAAGGACAAAGCCGTCCATTCGACCCTGCGCCAATGAAAAACGTGAATGAGTTCATTCAAAACAAGGCAGAAAATATGATGTTCATTTATGGCGGGCTGGACACGTGGTCAGCAACGGCGGTTCAACTTTCTGACGCAGCCAAAAGCCGAGGATTGGTTAAGTATGTTAAAGCCGGAGGACACCACGGAACGCGAATGCGCAACTTCCACCCCAAAACGCAGAAACAGATGAAAACGACCTTGGACAAATGGTTGGAAATTCCTTCGAACTAATTTAGATCGCTTGGCATTTTTGTTTTAACCAGGCCTTCTCGTCATCATTCAAATGCAATGCTAAGCCGTCATACACTTTTTGATGGTAGTTGTTTAGCCAATCAATTTCATGCGCTAACATCAAAATTCGATCTATCAATTGCGTGTCAATCGGGCAAAGTGTGATTGGTTCAAATCCAATAAATGAGCCGTGGTCTGATTTCAATTTTTCTTTGGAAACAACTACATTCTCTGTTCTAATTCCAAATTCACCTTCCTTATAATAACCGGGTTCAATCGTCGTGAATTGGTTTTCGAGATGCAGAGCTCCACCTCTAGAAGTTATCATGCTTGAAGCAAATCCTTGCGCAGGTTCATGCACCATACTATATGATCCAATTCCATGTCCTGTTCCGTGGCTGTAACTCAAACCATGTTTCCAAAGATGCATTCGAGCAAAACTGTCCAGTTGAATTCCCGTCGTTCCTTTTGGGAAAACGGCTTGTTCCAATTCGATGTATCCTTTAAGAACGAGCGTATATGTTTTTGTCAATTCGCTTGATGGAGTTCCGCCCAACCAAATTGTTCTTGTAATATCTGTTGTTGCATTTTCATATTGCGCACCGCTGTCCAACAAAAGAATTCCCTCTTTGCTTATTATTGAAGAGCCCTTTTCTGGAGCCGAATAATGAATAATTGCACCGTTTGATTTATAACCAACGATGGCGCCAAACGATTGGTATTTATAAAATTCCTGTTGCGCTCTGAAGGACTCCAATTGAACTCCAAGATCGTATTCAGAAATAGTGTTCGATTCCAAATGCGTTTCGAGCCAGATGAAAAATTGAGTGAGTGCAATTCCATCTTTTACCATTGCGCTTTTCGCGTTCGAAATTTCAATTTCGTTCTTGATCGACTTCAAATGTTGCACCAAAGACCGTCTGGAAATCAATTCACCTGAAATGGACGAAAAGCATGCATAATTCAAAGTTGAGGAACTCGCCACCACTTTTTTCCAGCGTGTCAAATCTTCTAATTTTGATCCAATTAAATCGTAAGGAATGACCTCAATTTTATCTTGCTTCAATGCGTTCATTAATTCAGATTCGATTCTGTTTTCATGAACAAATAAATAGGATCTTTCATTTCCGATCAATGCATACGATGTGACAAGAGGAGTAAAGTCTACATCGCTTGAACGAATATTTAATAGCCAACAAATTTCGTCCAAACTTGAAATGAAACTGAAGTCTGCTTCTTCGTTGGAAAGTTCATTTTGAATCTTAGTAATCTTTGATTTTCTTGATTCTCCGCAAAATTCAATCGAATGATCCGAAATAATGCCGTTTGGTTGATCCGGTCTGTTTTCCCAAATATCGCCAATGAGCGAGCCGTAGTTCTCAATTTCAATCTCTTTTTCAGAAGCGTTTTCTTTGAAATAATCCATTTGACTCGAAGAAAAAAGTCGAAAATCAATTCCAATTTTAGATTTTTTTTCAAGCAAATTACAAAGCCAAGGAATATGTTCTGGCGCATGCGGAATGGATTGCTTTTCGAGTTCTACAACAGTTCCCGAACATTGTTTTTTAACTTGTAAAAAGTAACGGGAATCTGTCCAAAGTGCGGCTTCATTTTGGGTCACAACTAGCGTCCCTGCAGAACCCGTGAATCCAGAAAAGTGCTCGCGTATTTTCCAATAATCCGAAACGTATTCGCTTTGATGTGGATCATTCGATGGAATAATAATTCCTTGAAGCTTGTGTTTTCTCAGACCCTTTCGAATGGCCTCGATTCGTTCGTTTGTACTTTTCATTTTCAAATTTATTGTAATCCTGTATGCATCAAAAAGACGCTTTAAAGATACATTCTCAAAATGAGATATAAGCAAATTTATTCTTGTCGAATAGTATCCATTGCTTTGCTCATTTTAGACTGTTCTAAAATTCATTTGATATTGACTGAATATAAACTATCTTCATCAATCAAATAAATTGACGCAACTACAATGAGTAAAATTGGAATTAAATTGAAGAAATGGGTCCGAAGTAGACGCTTTTGGAAACGCTTTGCTCTGGCATTTATTGGCTTGCCAATCTTCCTATTTTTTACTTTAGTTTTAATCGTTTACATTAAACAAGATGCTATTGTTCAAGACCTTATAGAGGACATGAACAAGGATTTTGCCGGCGCAACAGAAATAAAAGGATCTCACATTTCGATGTTTGAAAACTTTCCTTACATATCCATTGACTTAGAAGAGTTCAAGGTATATGAAACCAAAGGGAAAAAAGGCGCTCCATTGGTACATGTACACGATGTCTACGTTGGCTTTAATTTGTGGACAATCCTTTCGGGGAATATGCAAATTAAAAAGATCAAGTTGAAGGGAGGAAATATTGACGTCGTTGAGCACGTGGACGGAACTTTCAACATTCTTAAAGCATTGGCACCGACAGAGGAAATTGAAAGTCCAGAGGAAGAATTTCACCTCGATCTTAACCTTGTAGAATTAGAAAACATTGATATTACAAAGCTAAATGAGTCAAACGGGCTTAAAGTTGAGGCTTTTGTTCAAGATGCGACTGCGAAATTCGAGACTTCCCCAAATCACGTGTTGGCCAAGCTAGATACGCGGTTTATAATCAATGTTATTAAAGATGGAGATACAACCTTTTTAAAACACAAACATATAGATCTTGAAACCCACGTTGACTTTTTGAAAGTGAAGGACATCTTGACGATTCAACCGACGACGGTTAAATTGGAAGGGTCAGAATTCAAAATGAAAGGCACAATTGACTTCTTAAATGATGTTTTCCTCGATTTTGATTTCACGGGGAACAAACCCAATTTTGACCTTTTCGTAGCAATGGCACCGGAAGAATATATTCCTACACTCAAGGAATATAAAAACAAGGGTGACATCTACATAAAAACAAAGATTAAAGGGAAGTCAATCAATGGTCACAAGCCTGCCATAGAGGCGAAATTTGGTTGCCACAACGGCTATATTATAAATCCAAAAACGAACAAAAAAATTGACGGTTTGAACTTCGATGGGCAATTCTCAAACGGTGCTGATCAAGACCTCAGTTCTATGAAATTTGAATTGCATAAATTCTCTGCCAGTCCAGAAGCAGGTAGAATCTATGGGGATCTCGAGATCAATGATTTTACGGCCCCTCATATTCAAATGGATTTTAATTCTAAGTTCGATTTGGGCTTTGTATCTAAGTTCTTGAATTTGGAACATCTGCATGACGTTGGTGGCAAGGCTGAAGTCAACATCAAGTTCGACGATATTATCGATCTGAAAAACCCAGAACACACGGTTTCTAAACTGAACGAGGCATACGAAATGAAAGTGGCGTTAAACAACGTCCATTTCAAGTCGGATGATTATGAGTTACCCATCAAGAATTTCAACTTCCTAACAGAGATTCATGGCCATAAAGCCACGATTAAAATACTGGATTTGATGGTTGGGAAATCTGATCTTGAAGTGATTGGAACCATAGATGATTTGCCCGCAATTCTTCACCATACAGACATCGAAGTCGATACGCGCTTGAAAATAACGAGTAAGTACTTGGATTTGTTCGAACTTACCGGAAAAGGTGAGGACGGGATCGACGAACAGATTAATGATTTAAAACTAGATTTCGATTTCAAGGCTTCGGCGAGGAGTTTTACAGAATCTAAATACTTGCCGCAAGGAGAATTCTTCATTGAAAATTTATATGCGAAACTGACACATTATCCGCATGTTTTGCACGATTTCCACGCCGACATTTTTGTTGAGGAACAAGATTTAAGAATTGTAGATTTTAAAGGATTGATCGATAAAAGCGATTTCTTATTTACAGGTAAACTGGAACATTATGAAAAATGGTTTGATGAACATCCTGGAGGCGATTCTAAAATCGAGTTCAATTTGGTTTCGAACAAACTACAATTGGAATCTTTCCTGTCGTACAAAGGCGAAAATTACGTTCCTGAAGAGTACCAACATGAGGAACTTGACAACCTTAAGATTCACGGATTTACTTATTTGCATTACGAAGATGAATTGAAATCGATGGATTTAACGATTGATCGATTTGATGCAAAAATGAAAGTTCATCCTTTGCGTTTTGAAAATTTCAACGGGCGAATTCATTACGAAGAGGATCATTTGGTCATAGAGGATTTCCATGGAATTCTGGGGAAATCACAGTTTGAAACAACGCTCCATTATTACTTAGGAGAGGACGCATCTCAGAAAAAAAGGGAGAATCATTTCTCGATTGTCGCCTCGCGCCTCGATTTGGATCAATTGATCAAATACAATCCTGCGCCTGTATTAAAAAAGAAACCAAGTACCGCAGTTCGCACAACCAAATCTGTGCACGATGAAGTGTTCAACATCTATGATTTGCCGTTCACTGACATGACGTACCATATAGATATTAAGCATTTGAATTACCATCGGTATTTGATGCACAATATCAAGGGGGCTCTAAGAACAACGCCGGAGCATTATATTTATGTAGAGGGTTTAAAGATGGATGCCGCGGGTGGTCATTTCGATATTGATGGTTACTTCAACGGATCCGATCCAAAAATGATCTACTTCAGTCCGACGATTAAAGCAAAAGACATTGACTTAGACAAACTCTTATTCAAATTTGAAAATTTTGGACAAGACTATATTGTTGCCGAAAATCTTCACGGACAATTCACAGGAACTATCAGTGGTAAAATTCACATGCACAATGATTTGACTCCGAAAATTGACGATTCTGAAATCCACATGGACCTCGATGTTACACACGGTCGCTTGGAAAATTATGCGATGCTTCAATACATGTCTGAATACTTCAGCGATAAGAATTTGAACAAGGTTTTATTCGACACTTTGAACAATCATATCGATTTGGTAGATGGTATTATGACGATTCCAACAATGTCAGTAAACTCATCGTTGGGCCATCTTGAAATTTCTGGAAAACAAGACCTTGAAGGGAACATGGAATACTATTTAAGAATCCCTTGGAAGATGGTAACGAAATCTGCCGCGTCGAAATTATTTGGCAAGAAAAAGGAAGAGGTTTCAGACGATCAAACCGACGAGATTCAGTACGGTACAGAGAAAACCAAATATGTCAATGTGAAAATAGTTGGGAATGAAGACGGTTATAAATTCTCAATCGGCAAGGATAAGAAGAACAAAAAGAAGAAGAAGAAGTAGTAGTTGAAATGAATTTTACCAATTGCTCATCACCACTTTAACAACGAATAGAATTCCCAATCCTGATCCTGTCGCAACGCTCAAAAGAGTGTAGACAGTGCTTTGGTATTTTCGCAAGAGAATCGTTGAAACGAATACTTCGCCCATAAAGATAAAAACAGCATAAATAATAAAGAGAATCCAGCTACCAACGTTGGCCATCCAATTGAATGTCATACTTCCTTCATCCACAAAAAAGAGTAAAAGAGTAATGGCTAATGCGCAGATTAGCAAAATAGTAGAATCGTCCTTAGGGATCGATTTATGGTTTATAGCCATAGGATTTAGGTAGTTTTCATGTAGTTTCGATTGTTAAACGAAGAATTTTACAGAAAATTGTATCCATCTCTAAACAAAAAAGCACCTGCTCAATTGAACAGATGCTATCAACTAATATTGAGTTGCTTAAACCCTTAAAGATTAATTTTAAAAACGATCGGTAAAGTCATTTTGGTTTTGATGGCAACGCCGTTGTTCTGCGCTGGTTTCCAGTTCGGCATGGATTCTACGATTCGAATTGCTTCCTGATCCATTGCATCATATCCAGATGCTCTTTTCAAGTTCGCATTGGTCACTTTTCCGGATTTTGTAATCGTAAACTCTACGAATACTTTACCTTCAGGCCCTTCTTTTTCTAAAGACTTAGGGTACTTTGCTTCTTTTCCTAAAAAAGCAATCAAAGCGTCCACTCCTCCGGGGTATTCCGCTTTAACTTCTGGATCTTCTCCTTTTACAATTGTTGAAGAAACCGTTGACCTTTCTTCCGAATTTTCATCTGTCAATGACATAGAAAACAAAGCCAAACCTGCTAATACAGGTATTACTAATAGATTTTTCATTGGGTATTTATTTTTGAGATTTAAATTTTCAATGCGTTTTAGAAGCATCGATTTTGTGTTAAATGTGTTCGTTAATTCTGGAGCTGTCGACTGAAAATTTTCATCCAGCAGAATGCGTCCATAGTCCCATGCACTGATGTTTTCAGCCATGACTTTTTGATCCGCAATGAACTCATGATTCTCTTTTACCATTTTACTCCACGCATAAATAATAGGATTGAACCAAAACAGCGATTTAAAAACAGCAATGATTATAAGGTCAATCGAATGATAACCTCGGCAATGCTCCTGCTCGTGAATTAAAATTATCTCCTCATTGTCCAAGTTTTCACGATTCAAATAAATCCGATTGAAAAAGGAGTGTGTCGCTTCGTGAGAATTCAAAAGATACACGGAAGCACCGTTGAATGATTTTAGGTAGGTCGCATTCTTTGGTTTAATGATCGAGTAGATTTGAAAGATCAAAATCGACAAGAAGAGGACGGCTCCGATGCTGTAAATTACCGTTTCAAAACTGATCATTTCAGTTCCAATAAAGGAGCGTGCTCTTAGTAAAGTTACCGTCGGCAGTTCTGAAACCCAAGTTGCCGAAGAAGAATCGTTTGTGAAGGAAGTGAACGGCAAAATCATTGAAACAATAGGAGTCAAGATCAAATAGAATCGATTGAAGTGCAAATGTCTTTTTCCTCTCGAAAACAGCAGGAACAATCCGAAAAACACCAATAAATTGACATTGATTAAAATGAATTGCAATAAACTCATGATTTTGATTTTTTAAGTTCCTTCATAATCTTTTCCAACTCGTCAACGCTGATGTCCTTTTCCTTCACAAAAAACGAAACCATACTTTCAAACGATCCTGAGAAGTAATTATCAACCAAAGTATGCGTCGATTTTTTGGTATACTCTTCTTTGGAAATCAACGGGAAATATTGATGTGTTCGTCCATACGCCTTATGTCCAACAATTTTCTTCTTTTCTAGAATTCGAATAATTGTTGAGACCGTATTGTAGGCCGGTTTCGGATCTGGGAATTTGGCAACAATGTCTTTCACAAAGCCTTCTTTGATTTCCCAAAGGACTTGCATGACTTGTTCTTCTGCTTTCGTTAATTCACTCATCTGATTGATTTATTGACAAAACAAACCTACAACTAAAAACTTAGTTATACAACTATAATTATAGTTAAATGTCGTTTTAAGCTTCTAAAATGTCCATATAATTGAGTGAACGCTTGGGATTTAGGATTCAGATAAAAAAATATTAATTCGATGCGTTCGCCAATGGAATTCTTAAATTTGGGCCATGAATAACAAGCTAAAAATCGCCCTTAAACTGGTAATTGTCTACCCTTTGGTGTTGTTATTGTGTTTTGAAGTTGCCCTTCGGATTCTTGGATATAGTCATTTTCACAACGACGATTATTCCATTAAATCAACACCAGGCAACGCATACATCGGACACAAAGACCTTGGAATTCAATTAAATCCAGGACGGTATTCAATCTCGATAAATAAGAAGATCAATTTTATAGCGAATCATGAAGAGGGGAATCACCGCTTGGTTCCTGGAAATGCAAACCCTGATTCTGCAGATGTGCTTTTCCTCGGCTGCTCGTTTACATATGGATATGGCGTATACGACAATCAGAACTTTCCTGCGCTCATTCAAAAACAATTTCCCGAGAACAGCCTTCAAAATTCAGGAGTGATTGGATACGGAACGGTTCAGTCGTTAATGCAGCTGAAAGAGGAACTTAAAAAAGGAAATCTAAAGGCTGTTTTGCTCAATTTTTCATCGTTTCATTTTATACGAAATGGCCTTTCTCAACAATATCGTTCAAATTTAAAGATAGGATATGAAAGATCTTCGTCTAATGTAAAAAACGAAATGAAAACGGCACGGTTCCCATACAAGTTAAAATGCGATTCAAACATCAAGTTTGAGCGCTGGGATGATATGTATTCAAATGCATTTGGACGCAGCTGGCTGGCTTCTGTCAACTGGATTCAGTCGGCTTACGATAATTACGCAGATCAGGATAACGACGGTTTAGACGTCACTGTATGTCTTATGAAAGAGATGAATGAACTCTGCAAAAAACAAGGTGTTGAATTCGGGGTTGTATTCCTTGATTCAACCAAAGAAACCAAAAAACTTCGGTCTCGAATTAAAAATATTAAAACGCTAAAAGTTGACTTCAATTTTAAAAGTAAAAAGTTAACGAACCTGCCTTATGATAGCCATCCAAATAAACGCGGGCACGAGCTAATTGCAGGTAAAATAAATCCTTTTTTGAAAGACTTGTTGAATGAAAAATAAGTCGATTTTAATAGTTCTCCTGCTTGGACTTATCACAGCGTTTGGGTTTTATTCCTCACGGAACCTTGAATTCGATACCGAAGTCAGCGGATACAGTTTGGGCACTGATAAAGACCTGGAAGAATACGAAGAACTTCAAAAGCAGTTTCCGACGGGTAAATCAAATGAAACAGTAATCATTCTTGAAAATAAGAACGGGTGGGAAAGTTTTGAGGATTTCAACATGCTTTCGGATGCCTTGTCTTTTTGGTCGGAGCGGGACGAAATCGAAAGTGCTTCGAGCATTACAAACTTACCTTACCCTCGACAAGGCTTGCTCCTGATCAAGACGGAACCGTTTTTAGACCTCGATAACAAAGCCGCTTTTGAGAAGCGAATATCTAAAATAGATGCCTACAACGACATCTCGAAGAAGTTTATTTCCAAGAACAAACGCTACGCTTTGTTGCATCTTAAAGTGAAGACCGAAGAGGGGATTTCTGTCGCTTCAATGGCAGAATTTAAAAAATCGAAATTTGCCAAGAATGGCGTTCAAGCGCACTATTTACAGTACGACGTGATCCAACAAGGAATGAAAAGGTTGATGCAACAAGATGCCGTTTTACTTGCTTTAATCAGTTCCCTTTTGATCCTCCTCAGCTTTTTTGTCTTGACGAAATCATTTAAAGGCTTGGTATTAATTGGACTTGTAATTGCCAGTAATCTAGCCGCAACTTTGCTTTTCATGATGGCTATGGACATAGCTTTTAGTGCACACATGATTACGATTCCGTGTATTGTTATCGTATTGTCCTTCACCGACATTATGCATTTAATGTACCATCAAAAACAATTGGCGGAAGAAGCGAAGGACAATAATGAATTGAGAAAAAGTATTTTAAAGCGTGTAAAAACACCTATGCTATTTACTTCGTTGACCAATATCATTGGCTTTGTAGTCTTTTTGATTCTCTCTGAAAATGACCACCTTTTTAACTTGTCTTTGGTTGCAATTGCAGGCGTTTTAATAGCCTATTTCAACAGCCGTTTCGTTGTCGTTCACTTATTGACAAAGGAAAATATGATGATCAAACGGTCGAATTTATCCTTCCTGAACAAATTTCACAATCGAATTAAAGCGAGCGTAACGAAACAACGAAAATGGGTGCAGTTTGGATTGCTCGTAGCCATGGCCGGAATTCTAATCGGTGTGGTTTCCATGTTCAAAATCGACACATCAGATTATGACCTGGGAACGAAAAATTCTAGCGAAACGGAAGCTATAGAAATTTTGAGAAAAGAGTTCTTTGGATCGAAACGATTGGATATTGCGATCTACGTTAAAGGTGAAGATTTTTGGACATCAGCGCGGTTAAAAAAGCTGGAAAAACTTGAAAAAGAGATCACTAAAATTTACGATCCACAATTTATCAATAGCCCAACGTTACTCGCCAAAAGGTACAATCGATTTAAGCGGTATGGCCAATCAGGGGCGTTTCTCGTTCCGAACTATATTTCCGAAAAAACGAAAAAGGATTTGAACAGATTCAAGCCTTTCCTTGGCGGTGATGGAATCCTTTCGGAGGACAATAAAACGGCCAAGATTATTTTTGGCTGTGCAGATTCCAAGCTCTCGAAATCAATGGAACAGAACGCGCAACTTGAAACCATTTTAACGGAGTATTCCGACGATGACATGCGCTTTGAACTCACGGGTCGCGCTTACATTTCTGACCGTGGATCGTATTCTTTTACAGTCAAAATATTAATCGGAATTGGAATAGGGATATTGTTCGCAAGCCTTTTGACCTTCCTATTTATGAAATCGATTCGAGAAAGCATCGGCTTGGTCATTGTCAATTTATTGCCTGTTCTAGCCACATTGGCGATTATGTTGTGGGTTGGAATTGCAATTACGCCACTTACGCTCTTTTTCTTATCCATTTTAGTTGGTATATGCATTGATGATTCTATCTACATCATCACGCAGGAAGACAAGGGCAGTAGTGATTTACACGTTTTTCCAATCTTTGTAACTTCAATTGTTTTAGCTGTCGGATTTATCGCGCTTGGCTTTTCGAATTTTGAATGGGTTCGGCCTTTCGCCTGGATCTTTTTAGTGGGAATTGCTATGGCGTATATCATGGATCTTTTCATTCTACCGATCTTTTTCAATCGAAATGTTAATTTTGATGAACGTGACTAATATCATATTCTATTCCTGGATCGTAATCAACGGATTGTTGTTCATTCATGTATTCCATGAACTTATCTTGATGCTCCTCTCTTTTGGCAAGCGGGTACAAAAATCAAATGACCTCGATCCAACGAATCTTCCGATGATTACCGTACAACTTCCGCTCTACAATGAGAAGTTCGTTGTGAAGCGATTATTGGAGTCCGTAGCAAAAATAGAATATCCCAAAGACAAGTTGGAGGTTCAAATCCTCGATGACTCAAGCGATGAAACCAGCGGCATTATAAAAGAATTTATTGGCAATCTAAATCAAGATTCGTTTCACTTTATTCACATCCAACGTGAAGATCGAGTAGCCTATAAAGCTGGAGCCTTGGCCCATGGAATGGAAACATCCAAGGGTGAATTCATAGCCATATTCGACGCCGATTTCATTCCTGATCCGCAATTTTTAAAACAGACGTTGGGTTCGTTTCAAAACCCAGAAATTGGATTGGTTCAAACGCGCTGGACGTACATTAATGAAGACAGTTCTATTTTGACCAGAGCTCAATCAATCATGCTGAACACTCATTTTGGTATCGAACAACTCGGTCGAAAAAACGGCGGTGGTTTTATCAATTTTAATGGAACAGCAGGTATTTGGAGAAGAAAGTGCATCGATCAATCGGGCGGCTGGCAAGGCGATACGTTAACGGAAGACTTGGATTTAAGCTTTAGAGCACAATCCATCGGCTGGAAGTTTGAATACTTGTTTGATGTCGGATCTCCTTCTGAACTGCCAGTAACCTTTGAAGCCTACCGCACACAGCAGTTTAGATGGTCGAAAGGGGCCGCAGAATGCCTTCGTAAAAATGCCCGAACCCTTTGGAAATCCAATGCCAAGAGAAGTAGTAAAGTAATGGGAACCTTTCATTTATTGAACAGTTCTGTTTACCTCTTGGTGATCGCAATTTTATTGTTAAGTCCTGCCGTGTTTTACTTTAATCAAGCAGACGTTATAGACGTTCCTTACAAAGACGTTTTCACCGTGTTCGGAGCAAGCGTTATTTACATGTTGTTCCTTATCTTCCTTGTCGGAAACTTGAGAGCGTCAACGAATAAACTCAAAACTACCTTGCTTTTCATTCCTTCTGTATTGACGTATTTCGCAATGACAACGGGCATTTCGTTGTACATGGTTTTTGGCGTAATTGAAGGCTATATGGGTAAAAAATCAGCATTTGTTCGAACTCCAAAATTTGGTGAATCCGAAGTCAAAAACATTAAAAAGGGCTACGACTTTAAAAAAGAAAAAAGCATTTTGATATTGGAATTCATCTGTCTGCTTTACGGCGCATTTTGGACGGTTACGGGCATCAACTTCATGAATTTCATGACCTTGATTTATGGTCTAATTATCCTTACTGGTTTTTCCCTCTCTTTGTTCTTCAAAAATCGAACATTTAGATGGAGTTCATAAAGCGATATCAAATCCACATTTGGATCCTTGCAGCTCTGGCCTTGGCAGGCTATTTCCTGTTCGCCTATGAATTCAAAAGAACGGATCATCAATTGATTTTTGGGGGCTATACCGCGCTGTTTGTAATTGGCTTAATGATCACCGCACATTTCATTCGACACGGAAAGCATTGGATGTATATTTTCTCAATTGGCCTGGCATTCCGACTTGTCTTCCTCTTTGTAACGCCTCATTTGTCCAACGACTATTTCCGCTTTACATGGGATGGTGAATTGCAAAAGGACGGTATTTCCGCCTTCGCGTTTTTACCGAGAAATCATGCCGAGTATTTTGAAAATGATTCCGTTTTAGCCGCAAAATACGACGCTCTTTATCGAGCTTCATCTGCTGAATTTCCAGACGGGATGAATTCAAAACGGTATTATTCCATCTACCCAACAATCAACCAGTTTGTATTTAAAACAGCGAGTATTTTGGGTTCTCCAAACGATGGAAACTTAGTCGTTATGAGAATTTGGTTGCTGATTGCTGAAATCGCATCCTTCTTTATTCTGCGGCTTCTTTTGATCAAAAAGGGCAAGAATACTGCGTTAATTGGGTTGTATTGGTTGAACCCTTTAATTATCATTGAAATCGTCGGAAACTTGCATTTTGATGGTTTCGCAATAGCGTTTATTCTGCTCGCCTTGTATTACTTAAGTCAGAAAAAGACGACCGCTGCAGGTGCTGCTTTGGCCTTGGCGATCTGTTCGAAATTGAATCCCCTTTTCTTAATCGGAGCGGTTTTCAAAAAGCGATCCATAAAGACATTTATCCTGTTTTCAGGCGTCACTGTTTTATTGACTTTGGGATTAATGGCCATCATTCTTGATTTGGAAACCTTCTGGAATTTCAAGAACAGCTTTGGACTTTACTTTGCTTGGTTCAGTTTCAATGCGGGGCCATATGCGTTCATAAAAGAGGCGTCAATTCTTCTAACAGGCATTAACATTTCAGACAAAATAAGTTTGATCTTTCCAATTATCACCTTGTTGCTTTTCATTCAAGTCAGTATCAAATCCGACAAGAAAACTCATCATAAATTACTCTTGTTGTACGTCATCTACTTTTCGTTTTCACCGGTGGTTCATCCGTGGTATTTGACCGTTTTAATTCCACTTGGAATCTTATCTGGAAAGTTGTACCCGATACTTTGGTCGTTACTGGCATTCTTTACTTATCAAGCGTATGGCACGGAATTTAATGAAAACACATTGTTTGTGGTTCTAGAATATGCGTTCATTTATGCTTTGATGTACGTGGAGTACAAAGGGAGCTCAAAGAGGATTGAGAGCATTAAGCGTGCGCTTGGGTTGAACGGTTGATTGTTTCTGTTAAGACACAAGGTAAGGCAACAAATGCGCAGCAGCTAAAATTTCGACGCTTCAATGAATGCATTTAAATTCGTTTCCACCGTAATGTATATCACAATATCCGGTTTCACAGTCTCAATTATGTGCTCGTTTAAGCGGTACTTCCAGGCATCAAATATGAATACACTTTTGCTAAACGATTCTTTAATGAATGGGATTAAACATTGACCAAATGAATCACGAATGATCAGAATTGTCTTTCCAGTTGAATCATTGGCTTTAGCGAAATTACGCTCGTATTCCCAAGGATAGGCAAAACCTTTAGGGGGGGGGAATTTCATTACGAACCCCTTTTCAGCCTTTTCATCTGGGTTATACATGTATTTCACGGTTTCAGATAGTTCATCTCGACCAATAACGTCATAATGAATTCCCTGTCGTATTGTAGAATCTTTCCATCTAAAATCTCCTTGGAACGCAATGTTTTCGTCAGGAAAATCAGCGTTTATCTTCGACAGTAATAATTTTGACGTGATATATCCCGCTTTATCATTCCAGTGATTGTCCAACTGATAGAACACCTTCTCCGATTTTTTAGCGGCAATCAATTGAGAAGTTGGGTCTATGACGAGCCCTGGGAAGGATTTATTCAAATAACGAGCAAGCTGTGCCGTACGAAGACCATTCTTTGATTGTAGAACATTGAATGGAAGTTTATCTGGATATACGGAGTGTTTATTAGGACAAATAAGCCAGTGGAACTTTATGTTTTTATTTTCTAGATAGGTCGCGCGGCGTTCCCATTCTAATTTATACTCGTTAAGCTGTTTGTCGGTAAAGTCCAATTTTCCTTCAAAAATATCTATCTCTTTTCCTGCCAGAAAATACCATCCATCATAACCAACAATTGTTTGATCTGGATGCGGAGAAATTCCAAAAAATGAAAATTTCAATTCACTGTGAAAATCCAATAACGGCTTTCTAAATGAGAAGTTATCATTGACAAATGAATCGCATGCTGCGGGGAAATTATCCAGTGTATTTATGTCGATTGTCAATTCATCTTTGAACGCTCGGTTTTCGTCCTTTCTTTCAAATTCGGCAAACTTAAAAATGCTATTGAGCACAGGCAGAGCAAGCAATCCGAAGAAAAGCACAATCAATTGATATTTAACGATCGTTTTCAAAATCTGAAGTAAATAAATGGATTGTAAGAGCCTGAATTAATAATGACAACCGAATAGAGGAAGAAGAGAATTAATACTGCATTTTTCCCGAAAACAAAGCCCGTTGAAGTCGGTAATCCTTGACCAATTGCCTTTTTAATTAAACTCCAAATTGGTGTGCTCATAATCAATGCCACGATCAAGATGATTATTCGCTCAAGATCTAAAAAGCCAATCGCCATCAATTGCCCTTCTTCTCCAGCTCCGAACATTTTAGCCACATAATCCAGCGCATCAGGAAACTCCTCGATTCTAAAAAACACCCAGCCAATGAGCACAATAAGCATCGTATACGCCCAACTTACAATTCCCGGAAGGCGGTCCAATACCTTCCCGAAACCAAGGCGTTCAATGATTAAGAAAAGTCCGTGAAAGACGCCCCAAAACACAAAACTCCATGTTGCGCCATGCCAAAAACCGGTCAGTAAGAAGACAATGAATAAATTTCTATATGTTTTTGAAACCCCGTTCTTATTTCCACCAAGTGGAATGTATAAGTAGTCCCTAAACCATGTTGACAATGAAATGTGCCATCTTCTCCAAAAATCACGGATACTCCTTGAAATATAGGGAAAGTTGAAGTTTTCCAATATTCTAAACCCAAACATTCGGCCCAGACCAATTGCCATATCTGAATAGCCAGAAAAATCAAAATAAATCTGAAGGGCATACGCTACAATTCCAAGCCAAGCTGCTGAAGTACTCAATGCGCCTGTATCGTTACTCATAATTCCATCCACTATTATTGCACACGTATTTGCGACAACGATCTTTTTAAAAAGTCCAATTATGAACCTTTGAATTCCGGAATTGATCAGATCAATTGATTCTACACGTGATTTAATCTGATCAATAATGTCGTGGTACCTAACAATTGGGCCTGCGACTAATTGCGGAAAAAAGCTAATGTAAAGCGATGTTTCAACCAAGCGGATTCTTTGTCCATTTGGTTCGCGGTAAAGGTCCCAAAGCATGGACATTTGCTGAAATGTAAAGAACGAAATTCCCAAAGGCAAAAGGATTTCAATGACCTCAATCGGTTCAAACTCCTTCGAGAACAACCAACCCAACGCATTGATGTTCTCAATGAAAAATCCTAAATATTTAAAGGTGACAAGAACCAGTAGATTGAATACAATTCCAACAATGAACCAGCGCTTTTTTCGATTTACACTTCCCACTATCCGTCTTGCAAACAAAAAGTTAAAGAGCATTGAAAGAATAAGAATTGCTGAATAACTAACGCCTCCCCATGCGTAGAAAAGGATGCTAAACACCAATAAAACAACGTTTCTTCCTTTTTTCGGTGTACAGTAATACGTCAGCAACATCGCTGGTAAAAAAAAGAATAAGAAAACTAAACTACTAAATAACATTCTACGTTCTGATTGCTCTCTAAATGGTGTACAAAAATATAAAATTACAGCTCTGTGCTCGTTCCTGAACGGTTTTATTGAGATTTCATTTCAATGTTTGAGTAAAGCTCAACAAGCTGCTGTCCTATCGACTCATATCCATATTTTAAAGCATCGGTGCGAATGGCATCTGAATCAAATTTTTTATCCTCTCGCATGAAACGAATGATTGCCTCGGAGAATTCTTTGTTCGATGAAGGAGTAACCGCTTCACCATTTATATCATTCACAAGTTCTTTAACTCCACCAAAATCTGGAACTATTACTGGAATTCCGCTCATTAAAGCTTCGAGAACAACACAGGACTGAGTCTCGAAATGACTAAATAATATAAGAAAATCACTGTCAGAAATCTCTTTCGCTACAACTTCTTTGTCAAGATAACCTCTGAAGAACACACTGGAATTCAGGATTCCAAGTTCTTGAGCCAATTGCTCTTGTTTCTCTCTTTCCTCACCTTTGCCAATGACATGCAATTCAAAATTCTCTTCAACCTTTGCGACCTCAGCAATTGATCGCAAAATGTTTCCAAAGTTTTTTGGCGCATCATCAAGTGTGGAAATATGAATGATTTTTTTCTTTGTGCGTTCTGTTCTTTTTCTCGGGTAGAATACCTTTTCGTCAACCGCATTTGAAAGAGTAGAGTACTTTGCATTGGGCGCATACGACTTAATATGATTGAGCAAGTAATTGGATACTGCTGTTGAACAAACGGCATTGTTCAATACCATCTTGATCGCCAAACCTTTAAACTTCGATATTTTATAGTGCGTCTTAGGGTCAAAACCCGACCAATGTTCTGTTACAAAAAACGGAATTCCTTTAACCCACTTGAGCCAAAGCGATAACATTGAGGATCTTAATAACGTGTGTACATGCGTAATGTCAGGTTTTCCCCAACTTTTTTTAACCTTTCGATAGCTCTTAAATTGAACTCGAATGTACTTCAAACCAATCAATAGCTTATCTATTGCCTTGATTCCTGAAGTTCTAGGTCGAAAGTATACAGTCAATTCAGGGTAACCATTCTCTTCCGTGTAGATTTCTTTCGTTCTTTCTTGAAGGCTTGGGTCTGAATGCACAAAAAGAACGAATATGTCACAATATTTCGCTGCTGACTTGGCATGGTCGACAGTAAAGACACCATCGAGGACATCAAATTTGTTTGGATACCATTTGGGCAACCAAAGAATCTTTTTCTTCGGGTTGTTCATCTAATGCCGCGTAGAGATATTAAGTCCAGGAATGACTTTTCTCACTTTAGCGTACACTCTTTTCAATCCTTTTTCATCCTTAAAGTCAGAGTGTTTACGTATCGGTTGCGTCATCCAATCATTGAATTCTTCTTTGTCAATGCGGTACTTCTCAAAAATCACCTTCCTATCCTCATCTAGATCGTCTTTGTAAGCGGGTTGATCCAACTCTAGTAAGGCTTCATTTCTCGTCATTCCACCGGACAGAATCAAATTGGAAAAATGAGCTCTTCTCTTGTCAACACCAAACCGAGTTGGAAGAATATGACATTGGTAAAACCGAGTCCAAATAGACTCTCCATGTTTAACACGAACACGCTCCCAACCGTAAAGGGCTTTCATTTCTTCAGAGGCTTTTTCTTTGTCGTAATCGAGGTAGTTGAGAATAAAAATCATCTCAATTTTCCGAATATTGTAATTAACGAACTTTTTCCGCAATGTTTGAATTGGGAATGACTTTAAAGGAGTGCCATCTCCATATTGATTGTATATATCGAGTAAATTTTTACTGTCAAGTTTATCCGTAACCCAGCTATCTCCCATTACGCACTCCGTTTCGAAATTATGCCCTGTCAATATAAAGGGAACATTTTTATCGACGGCTGCCTGGTATAAAGATCCGTATAAGGCATGATCCGTTGGGACATCAAGATCAATTACACCCGCTTTTAAGTAGGCGATCTGAAGCGCTCTGAATTCCTCAAAACCCACCGTATACTCGTACAAATCGACACCAATAATATCGGTCATGGATTTGACATTGTGATTTGCTTCTTCAGTATTCCATCCGCTATTGTAATGGGCCGCTAAAACCCTGAGGCCACAATCTTTTAGTTTATGCAACATATATGAACTATCAGTCCCACCGCTGAAGGCTACAATGCAATCGTAAGGGTATGATTTTCCTCTTTTCTTGATTCGATCTATAATGGCTTGAAATTCCTTACTTGAATTCTCGTATTCTACATTTCGAAGTAAATCGTATCGATTGCAATGGCTACATACTCCTTCTGAATCAAAGTGAATATCTGAGTCGGACGTATCCATGACACAGCTTTTGCAGATTTTATAATCATTCATAGTGGGTAGTAATTTAGATCACCCATAGAACGTTATAAAATAGGGATTATTACACTCTTATTTACTTCGCTTTAGTTGTATGAATTGCTCCATCGAGTAATGCAATTACATCTGTATGATTGTATTGCATGGAAGTATTGAGTCCTTTAACCAGAATATAAGCAATTGAATTACTAGCAATAATATGAAGAGAAGGACTTATTTTTCATCGACTTCACCATCTTCTTCATTTCCTATCCATTCTTTAAATCCGTCAGCATTTGACTTGTCATTAACATTGGAATATTGAAGTTCATAGATGATATCACTCTTAAACGCACCCGTTTTTGGGAAATATTTGATTTTAAACAAAGCAGGCACTTCCCTTTTGTTATCCAGAAAAAGATCTAAAATTTTCTCAAGAGAATCAGTGCCAACATCCAATAACAACATCATTCTATTTGGAGTATTCTCGACTTTAGTATTTAAGACATTATTAATCTCATTGATTCTGGCAATTTTTCCGTTTACCTTATAAAAGAGGTTAAAGAATAGATCTTCCTCTTCCAAGGAGGCATAAATGAAAATAACATCAACTTCAATTTTATTTCTACCGATATATTCAAACCCCACCTCGACTATTTCGGTGAATAGCATTTGGAGTTGATCATCAAAATCTTTGTCGGCCATATTTTTTATTCTTAGAGTAAAAGCAATTCCATTTTCAATCTATCTGAGTGATCAACGAATGGAGTCACTGGCCATCCGAGTTGAGCTTATGTGAGAGAAAAACTACTTACAAAGTTCCTTTGCAAAAGCACGAGCCTCAGCATCGGCGGCGATATAATCCTCTAACTCTGGATTTAAAATGGATTCCATTGCATTCATCGTTTCCCCATTGATTTTAGAAATCTCTGCAAAAGAAATTTCATCATTAAGGAAAGCAGCAACAGCAACTTCATTGGCCGCGTTCAAAGAGCAAGCTTTCGTTCCACCTGCATGAAGCGCGTCAAAAGCCAATTGAAGATTATTGAATGTCTTCATGTCCGGTTGCTCAAAAGTCAATTCTGGATAATCCATAAAATTGAACCTCGGGAAATCTGTTTTCAAGCGATCTGGATAAGTAAAGGCGTATTGAATCGGCAATTTCATATCAGGCAATCCCATTTGCGCTTTCATGCTTCCATCTTCAAACTGAACAAGGGAATGCACAATCGATTGAGGATGAACAATTACATCAATTTGCTCGGGCTTCAGGTTGAACAACCATTTCGCTTCGATCACTTCCAACCCTTTATTCATCATTGATGCCGAGTCGATGGTGATTTTCGCTCCCATTTCCCAGTTCGGATGTTTCAAAGCTTGCGCCTTCGTTACTTCAAGCAGTTGCTCAGAATTGTAACCTCTAAAAGGTCCACCCGAAGCCGTTAGGTAGATTTTTTCAATTTTATTGTGGAATTCTCCGACCAAACATTGAAATATTGCTGAATGTTCGGAATCAACAGGGTAAATGTTTACGCCGTTTCTTTCTGCTTCTTTTGTGACCAATTCACCTGCAACAACAAGCGTTTCTTTGTTGGCCAAAGCGATGTTTTTCTTTGCACGAATTGCGGCTAAGGTAGGCTTCAATCCTGCGTATCCAACCATCGCCGTTAGAACCGTATCAATATCGTTTGAATCCACGACTTGACACAATGCTTCTTCTCCACAATAGACGTGAATGTCGTGCTCGAAAAGAACATCCTTTACTTTTTGGTATTGACTTTCATCGCCAATTACAACAGTGTTTGGTTTGTGTTTTAAAGCCTGTTCAATTAACAAGTCTGCATTTTTATATGCCGTAATGACTTGTAAATCGAAAACATCTGGATACGATTCAATTACTTCAAGAGCTTGAGTTCCTATTGATCCAGTTGATCCTAAAATCGCGATTCCTTTTTTCTGTTGCATGGTGCAAATTTAGTAAAATTGAAGTCTTTCGAGGGTGATTAATTCCACCAAGTAGTATCTTTGCCGTATGAAGTATAGAATCCTATCCCAAGAAGAATTAGAATTGCTTGAAGATGACTTAAAAGCATTTTTAATTGTCAATGGTGTACATGGTGATGAGTGGGCAGAAATGAACAAATCCAATCCTGTAAAAGCGGTTGAGTTGGTTGAGTTGTTCTCTGATACGGTACTTCAAAAAGTGTACGACAAGGTTCGATTCATTGAACACCGATCACAAAAGTCATGCATGGTATTTCACCTCAAAGACGACAAAATCGAATTGATTTCTATCAATGCAAACTCAGATGACGTTGATTTAACAACTCCAGAATCCATTCATGAAGCACTTTCAAAAAACGCGGGCTCTTTGTCCATTTTCAGAACAGAGAAAGCATATTTAAAAGAAAGAGCGGCGGAGGTACACGAAATGTTGGAACAGGGATGCGTGAATTCTAGCGAGGCTTTTTGGTATCAGTTGGAGAAGGTGATTTAATTCGGGATTACTATTTATGCTGTGTGTTTTTTAACCGCAGAGGCGCAAAAGGCACAAGGAAGGGTTTGGTTTAGGCGCAAGATTCACATAAATGTGTATCTCCATTGATTGAAAAATTGTGTTGGGTTGGGTTCTATTTTTTACCACAGAAGTGAAAAAACAGCTTTGTTCCAGCCGAAGGCGACTTGTGTCTCAGTGGTTAAATCCTAAACCCAAAAAGCCCCATCTCTTTCAAAACAGGGCTTCTAATATTATTCTACGTAGAGATCAGTTGTGAACTTCCAGTCAGTCTAAACTTTTACTCTACAATTATCTTCTTCGTTTGTAGCTCTCCTCTATAATTGATTTTCACCAAGTAAATTCCTGTTGGAAGATCGCTTGAATCAAGCGTTAATTTATCAATTGTTGAAACCATCGGAAGATTCATCAGTTGACCCATTCCATTGTAAATTTCAATCTGCGCTTCAGAAATACTTCCTGCCTCGACGAAGAACTCATCCGAAGTTGGATTTGGATATACCTCAACAGCATAAATGTCGTTGAGCTCCTCATACGCCAGTGGATAATCAATTGTGAAGTTGTGAATGATCGATGCTCCAAAGTCCGGCTCGAAGGTTTTAATTACTCCCCCTGCAACTTGACGCAAGCGAACGAAACCAGACCCGTCATTGTTTGCCCACCAATCAATTCCATCTTCTCCAGAATCCAACACTTTGAATTGGTAACACCCGTATCCCAAGTTGAAAGTGTCTTTGTACGTCGTATTGTTCGACATTCCAGCCCTAGAACCTAAAACAGTTCCGTTGTCATCCAACAATTGCCAGCTGCTTTCAAATGCTGCATTGTTCGTTTTGAACTCAACATAGAAGTGAGATGGCGTCACCTCAGGAATACTAAATCCAGTTTCGAAATGGTTGTTTGGTGTGTACTCATCCGTTCCAGCATTCACGCTTATGATTTGCGCATGGAATGTATTTGTTGTTGAAAGTGCATCCCATAAAGCAGACGGTGTTGGAAGAGTTACTTGAGTCTCCTCCATAAACGAAAGGCTACCTGTCCAAGTGAATGTTTGAGGCGCTTGGTCGTTGTTCACCCAATACTCAATTACTGCTTCCGTTAGCACTGTGCTCCCCGTGTTTCTCAGAATCACTATTGGATTCGCGCAAATTGAATTTGTTCGTTCGTATTCAACGTAATCCGACGGGTTCATAATGTCAACAATTGCAGCGTCTGCACTGAAATTCGCCGCACCGTACGAAACCAATTGGTTGTTTACGATGTAATTTGAAGTTCCTGATGCTGTTGTCACTCCATAATCCAACTCATGCGCTTGACCAGGTGTTACAAAATTCGTAATGTCATATTCTTGTAAATCCGTTGGACGGCCTGGACACCAACCTGCACGGTCGTAAATCCAAGTTCCTCCTTGTGGGAAGATTGGGTTTTCGCCACATTCTTTCCAAACTTGCCATGAAAACTCAGCCGGTCCACCATTCACATTGATAAAATGATTTCTTGGAATGAATTCTCCTTCTTGTCCGTGACCTGTAATTGCTGATCTTATCTTAAACGACGTTGCATTCGGATTGAATGTTTTCATTCTTGGCTCAAAGGCCGCATCGGATAGAATTGATGTATATCCTTTGCTGTCATTTCTCCAGATTTGCTCGATGTCAATAACATCTCTAGGTGGTGTTCCAACAATGAACCAGAACTGAATATCGAAACTTTCGTTCCATTGTCCACCACGTTCCATTGTCATTCTTTTGTTTCCTTTTAAGATAGGCGTGAAATCCGTTAAATCGAAGTTCCACGTTTTTCCTTCTGTTCCAAGGTCCAATCCAATTCCGTAAGGTGTTACGAATGAAACGATCTCATATCGCATTGGGTAACGGTTGTAATAATCCAATATTCCCAGTGTAACTTGTCCATCAGGGCCAACAGGAATGGTTTGAATCAACACTCCGTTTTCGTCATAAACAGAATGGAAAGTCGCTTCCCAAACCAAGGTTGTAGAAAGTTCAGAAATGATATCTGTATTCAGTGTTCCTGCTTGAGAAATGATTCCGTATTCAGTGATATAATTCCCAACGTTCTGAACTGTATCGTAAATGGTGTCGTTCAAAATGGTCAGGTTATATGTCCCTTGCATAAACGTGAAGTTGGGTCGTTCTGTTGTTACAATTAACTCTTTGAACAATTTAACCCCTCTTGGGCGTTCCCAAATTTCACCGTCCATTACAGATGCATCATTTGCATTTGAAGTCGCATCTGCGATCGCCGCACCTGCTCCTTCGTTCATTGGATAATACACTTCGAGGTTGGCATAACTCGGATGCGATGCGTCAAGAGTTTTGTACATCCAATCTTGAATTTCGACTTGCGTTAAAGCGGAGCTCCAAACACGAACTTCATCAATAATTCCATCGAAGTAACGCTCGTTTGATCCGCGACTCACTCTCATGTTAATTCCAGCGGCAGTATTTGTTAAAACAGGCTCTGTAATTGTTGAAGCGATTGTTTCCAATTGACCATCTACATATAAAAGAACGTCTGCTACATCTGTTCCTGAAAAAACACAAGCAACGTGGTGCCATTCGTCGTCGTCAACCAACGTAGTTCCGTAAACAGCTCCACCGTTTACCTCAACTCTAACTGTTCCATTGTCATTGATTCGAAACACCCATTTTTGAGATGTAGCGTTCAATCCCCAACTTGTAATTTCTTTGTTGTTAACGCTTGTTTTGATCCACGCTTCACTCGATCTATCCGCTGAACCGTCAATTCCTTTGTAAGCGTCTGCTTCAATGTAATTCACTCCGTTAAAGACAAAATTTCTGTCTCCTTGTGTAAACATCCCGTAATCCATTCCCGTGTCTTCACCATCGATATCGATGATTGTAGCGTTCTGTGGATTTGTAAATGAGAACTCAACAATAATGTTTGAAGCTCCATCCCAGTTAAAGGGATTGTAAAACTGAAGACGGTTTTGGCCATTAACGAAGGCAGTGTTGTGGAAATACACTTCTGTGAATCCCGTTAAGTCCGGATCCGTATCGTCCAATGCTGTTTTTGGTGTGTGTTTAATTCGAACACGGAGGTAATCTGTAACTCCACCCGCATTCAATACATTTAATGATAGCGCAGAAAGATCTCCGATTGTTACACCCGCAGCTAAAAGTTCAGTTGCTGTGAAAAGGTATTGTGATTTTCCGTTGTTTGTGCTTGAAGGAAACGTGTGGTTCAAAGTCGTTCCGCCAGCGCCAACATTCGATTGCGTTTCCGTTAAGATTGTGTTCAAGGTTACTTCTTGTTGTAAATAACGGTAATAGCTATTCGTCGGTGTGCTGCTATAATCAAACGTTGTTCCTGTCCAACCTGAAATTTGATGCGTCGGCGTTGTGTTTGCCGTTGAATCAATCCGCGTTGAATCGTGGATGTATGTGTTGCAGCTATAATCCCATTCACCGCAAGCAACGTAGTTTCCTCCCGTTGTGTTCACATCGCCGTTACGACATCTCATGTTGTATTTCATGATGATCTTCTCGTATGTTAATGTTGAATCGTCTGGAAAAGGAACAACCATATCTCGGTTTCCTGAATTTCCCAAGGCCGTCATTGGCCAATCAAAAGACTGAACGATAATTGTATCTCCAGGTTGTTGAGCCATTGAATTTGCACCAATAAAGATCAATGCCAATGCGCAGAATAAAGTTTTCATATCAAATTTCGTATCAAAAGTGTGGCGGCAAGATACGAAAGTTAACTCTAGCCTTTGGGGGTTTTGCACACCCTTAACGTATACAGTATGTAAACATTCAAATTTCAACATTTTAACACATTTACACTTTTGTTAAATACTTCTTAATATTCTTTTCTGGCACGGGTATTGTCTTTCAGCGCTTTAGTCATCGAAACTACAAAGTCGCTACTATTGAAAGAGCGGTGATACTTAGAGAAAATTAATAGATTTACAAAAAACCAATTACTATGAAAAAAATTCTACTCACGGCAACATTACTTTTGGGTTTCGGATTTGCACATTCGCAGAACATCAATGATAACAAGATCAACTTCAAGTATATTCAATTGCCATTAATCAAAATTGACGATCAGTTTACGAACTATCAAATTCTTGTTGAGCACGATTACAATCAGGCGAACATAGACAGTTTGGCTTTGTTTCAGGCCCGTAAAGATTTGGCGGTCACTGATTTTGAAAGTAAAATAGTTTTATATCAATCCTCTAGAGATTCTTTAGATAAGATCTATTTGGGAAAATTGGCGACTTGGGAAAAGAACGTTAATGCAGGACTTTTGAAGCCCGATGGAACTCCAATAGACAAGCCATTTCCACCAATTTATCCAATGCAGCCTGAATATCCAAACGTAGAAGCTCCTCATTTACACACAGCATTTACGGATGAAAGTGTGAAGCAAAAAATTGCGCTTTCTGGATTTGAAGATGGATTGGGAGGAATTCAAATAACAATTAAGTTATTGCCGATCCAAAACATCAGCATTCTTAAAACGAAAAAAGGAACTGGAGCCACTACTAAATACTTGTACAGCGCACGATATACTATGCCTGTTGCCGTTACACTTGCAAGTCCGACACAAGGAATTTTACTTGAAACGACACTATTTACAAGCGCCAAGACTTATAAAATGGCGGATCAAAAAAGTCAGTACGACCATCAAATTTATATGTTAGATCACAAGGCTGATTTCTACAATAAACTTGAATTGTATGCTAGAAACGCTGCTCTTTTAGAAACAAACAACTATTTAAACAGCCAATTCGGATATGTTAATAAGAGCCGTGCAACTGAAATTTATTCGGTGAAGAGTTTCAAAAACTACGATTATACGGATGTAACACAGGCGTATTCTTTGGCTGTTCAAGCGCTACAGGTTGTTGGTGCAGACAGAGATCGCGATGGTGCAATGGACCAGTTAGATGGAGCTATCGAC
Source organism: Crocinitomicaceae bacterium (assembly GCA_034111925.1). Taxonomy (GTDB): domain Bacteria; phylum Bacteroidota; class Bacteroidia; order Flavobacteriales_D; family Crocinitomicaceae; genus UBA4466. Next base: position 137 of record JAWUWJ010000125.1, on the reverse strand, counting down.
GCAATCAAAATGATTTTGGAGGAAAGCAATTTTTCAGATAAAAAGGCGAGAATTAACACAAAGGTTACTGCAATGCTTCAATGTAATTTAGCAGAACTCCTTGTTTGGCAAGGGGAATACGACAAAGCAGACGCAAC
>JAWUWJ010000124.1:0-17214 GCA_034111925.1 Crocinitomicaceae bacterium | reverse complement strand
TTGAATGACGAATTGATTTGGGGAAATGAGAACAATGAGCCCTCGCTTTACATTCATCGAATTGCTACAAATCCTGTATTCAGAGGACAGAATTTAGTGGGTGAATTAATTGATTGGGCGAACGAATTTGGAAAAAAGAAGAACCTGACATATATCCGAATGGATACTGTTGGATTGAATAAAGGCTTAATAGGTCACTATGAGAAACTCGGATTCCAATTTTTAGGGACAAAAGAAATTGAAAATACAAAAGGACTTCCGGAGCATTATAAAGAAGGGGAGGTGTGTTTTTTTCAAAAGGAAATAATCTGATTGTGAACAACTGCCAACGATTCATGCAGAACCGATAAACAACATTTTAGAGTATGAAGATCAACTACGACAATAAAAAAAATAGCCCTGTTCAGAATTCTGAAAATGGAGAAACTCCAGCAGAAACGATTTTTAAATATGAACAAAAGAACAATATCCTCACGTTTGTATACAATGGTGGACAAATAATTATTCTATGTTAGAGATCAGGCCCAATTGCGAACACTGCAATAAAGATTTACCAAACAGTTCTACCGATGCAATGATTTGCTCTTTCGAATGCACGTATTGTAAAGAATGTGCTCTTGAAATTTTTGAAAATGTTTGTCCAAGTTGTACTGGAAATTTTGTCGAGCGTCCGATTCGGCCAGCATTGGAAATTGCGAAATATCCAGCTTCAATCAATCGAGTTTTCAAGCCAAAAGATGTAAGGAAAACCAAGCTGATTTCAGAAGAATTTAAAAATGTGCCTTCAGAAAAAAGGTAGATTAGTACAAATAAATACAAAGACACATGATTGAAATTAAAAGAGCCACAGAAGGAGATGCTGAAGTTTTGGCGCTTTTGGGAAGGATAACATACGTTGAATCTCACGGTCATTTCATTGATGATAAAAACGACTTGTTAAGCTTTAATAATGAAGCTTTTTCGATCTCTCAAACGAAACAAGATTTAAAAGATTTCAAGAAACTTTTCTTTATTATTTATGTCGATGAATTACCCGTTGGTTATGCGAAGCTAAGCTTAAATGAAATTCATAAAAGTATTGTTTCACAAAATAATTGTCGATTGGATAAAATCTACATTCTGAATGATTTTATACCGCTAAAAATTGGACAACAGCTTCTAACTTTTCTTGAAAAGAAAGCAAAAGAACTACAATTGGATACCATGTGGCTTTGTGTTTACATAAAAAACGACAGGGCCATCAGATTCTATCAAAAAAATGAATTTAAAAATGTTGGAGAATTAAATTTTCTAGTCAATGGAAAGGAATATGAAAATATAATTTTCTCGAAAAATTTAGAGGTATGAAAGAATATTCAAAATCGAAAACAAACAGAGTAAAGCGTGGACAGATCAGAGCTACGTATGACGTTGAAAAAATCAATGCGATTTTGGACGCGGGTTTTATCGGTTATGTCAGTTATATATATGACGGTGTGGCAATTTCATTACCGATGGCCTATGGAAGAAAAGACAACAAAGTTTATTTACACGGATCTCAAGCGAACAGAATGTTACTCGCCTTATTGGAAGCTGAAAAAATGAGCATGACAGTGATGCATTTGGATGCTTTAGTTTTAGCGCGTTCTGGTTTACACCATTCTGTAAATTATCGCTCTGCAACTGTATTTGGCTCCGCAAAAAAGATCGAAAACCCAAAAGAAAAGGATGCAGCTCTTCTATGTTTTATGGAGCACATGATGAAAGGACGTTGGGACGGAATTAGACCAATGCACGAGAAAGAATTGGAACGAACAATCGTTGTAGAAATAACCATTGAAACCGCTTCAGCTAAAATTAGAGATGTCGGTGTTGAGGATGAAACAGAAGATTACGATTTAAATGTTTGGGCGGGATTAGTCCCTTTGAAGCAAGTCGCAGAATACCCTGTTTCTGATGAAGGTTTACCGCAGGAAATGGAAATTCCAAAACACGTTTTAGATTATTACGAGCAAAATAAAAGCTAAAATAAAAGCTAAAATGAACTGTAAAATAGAGTAGAGGACCTTCTAAACAATTTAGAAAAAAACAATAAAATGATAGAGTTCAAGCCGCACAGAATTGATTTTGCAAAAGAACTTGCGAAAATGAAAAACACTCCTGAAATTTTGGACAACGGATATGATAAAACACCAAATCCGTATACAGAAAAGGATGCAATTGAATTTATAAATAAAGAAATTGGAAAAAATCCAGTAGAGCGATTTCTTATCTATTGGAACGGTGAGTTGGCCGGAGAAATCGGGATTACTCGAAAAGAAGATGTTTTTCGACTCAATGCAGAAATCGGATATTTCATTTCTAAAGAGTATTGGGGAAAGGGATTGGCAACTAAAGCAGTAGAAAAAATGACCGAATATACATTTGAGCATTTTGATGTAATACGAATCGTTGCTGGCGTTTTTGACTTTAATAAAGCGTCAATGAAAGTGTTGGAAAAGAATGGATTCTATTTAGAAAGCATCCGGAAAAATGCCGTCATCAAGAATGGTGAAATCATTGACGATTATATATGGGTGAAGTTGAAAGATGAATAGCTAATAATTTTATTTCTTCCTTAAGATAGTAAACCGGTTCTGATTCGAATTTTAAATTTTCTGTGTAAAAGCTCGTCTCAATCAATTTCATGGGTAAAATCTCTATGCTAAGGATTGGTTGTTGATCTATAAAGATTGAATATTTATCGTTTATCGATAAATATTTATTTATATTTGTGCAAGAAACAATTAATTAAATTCAAAATGACCACAAGGACAAGACATATTTTAAACGTTATGAAAGCGCTGACCTGGGTAGTTTTTATTGGACTATGTATTAAGGCTGGAGCAATTTTAATCTCTTACATTGTTAGTGTATTTGTTAATTCCCAAGGAGCAAGTGATTTGTATTTGGGGCTTGACCTTTCCGACCTTAAAACTTATAATGTTGCTATTTATTCAATTCTCGTTTTATTTGTCATATTGTTGTATGCCTTAAAAGCATATATGTTTTATTGTGTAATTAATATTTTCTCGAAAATTAATTATGAGAATCCATTCAGTGAAGTTATAGGTTCTTTGATACGAAGAATTAGCTACCTCGCATTTGGTATAGGTTTGTTAGCTTTATTGGGAATGAAGTATGGTGAATGGTTAGTCAATAAGGGGGTTAACCTATCTGATTTACCTAGTTATTTGTATGGAGGAGCAGAATTTATATTTTTTGCCGGAATACTTTATATTATATCTCTAGTATTTAAAACGGGGATTGAAAATCAAGTCGAATTAGATGAAACTGTATAAGACATGGCAATAATTGTAAATCTAGATGTTATGATGGCGAAACGAAAAATGTCACTTAACGAATTGTCTGAAATTGTAAATATCTCATTGGCGAATCTATCGAAATTAAAAACGGGAAAAGTGAAGGCAGTGAGGTTTAGTACATTGGAATCAGTTTGTGCCGCGTTAGATTGCCAACCTGGAGATTTACTCGAGTATTCAAAAGTACAGATTTAGACTTAATAGAAGTTCGACCTTGTTGTTAGATCAACCCAAACAAATCCCTTAATTGGATCAATTCATCAACCTTACCAGCGCTTCCAGATTGTTGAAAGGAAGCAATCAAATTCGTTAACATGCGAGTTAAAATCGCTGAGTTCGAACAAGGTTCAAAATATTCGCGGCTTTCAGGTTTATTCAAGCCATTCAAGAATTCCTTGATTTCATTTTCATCAAAAATTCCTCCTTTAGAGAACGCATTGATGTAGAACAATCCACCGTGAATGTTTTCTGTATTGATAATTGGATTAATGTTGTCCTCGTCCAAATACGTTAAAACAAAGTGATTTGGAAGGTTTACGCCGTAAATTGGCATGTCCAGTGACTGCGCTAAAATTGAGTAGACCAAGCAAAGACTTAAAGGATTCCCCTTCTTTGTTTCCATCACAACGTTAATGAACGAATTCAATGGCGAATGAAAATCTTTTGAGTTTCCAGTAAATTTATATTTTCCATAAAACACCTTATTGAACACACGAACCTTTTCGTAAGCCGTTTGGTGTTCATTCAGTTCCAGCCAAATGTCCTTTCGAATATCTTGAATTGCGTTTCTAACATCTTGATCGTCTTGATTTGGATATTGAAACTTAGAAATGATCAAAGAACCTTCCAACAAATCTTTGTGAGGAGATGCAATCCAATCCTTTAGTGCCAATTTTATTGACTTGAACTGAATGTCGTGAATCAAATCTTCAATCCGTGATTGAAATAACAATCCATAATCTTCTTCCTCCCATGATGTTTCCAAGAACGGAATCGCATCCGATCCATGTCCAATTAATTCATCGCGAACATGTTCAAAGATGTTTTCGTCTGGATCTTCGATTAATCGAATAAGAGCTTGTATAGATTTTTCGTTTTTCACTACGGTAAAAATAAGGCTGTATTTCACTGGTTTATGGCATGTTGTAAAAACTTTTGAATGCCGTTTTGTTAATTATGTAAATAAAACGCAAAAAAAAGTGAAACCTTTTAGATAGATATGCGTTTATAATAGCACGGATCAATTATTAACAATTACAGGTTAGTAGAGGGGGTATCGTTTTCAACGAGCCCCCTTTTTTTGTTTTCAACTTTTCAGATTCATCTTGGCATGGAATTAGATTATACTCTATCAAACCAAAAAAAATCAAATTATGAAGTTAGTAATGACATTGTCGATATTGTTAATGGGAACAGCAGTATTCGCACAACAGAAAAGACCGATGAGAGTTCAAGTTGGAGAACGCTCTGAAATGATAGATAAAAGTCCAGCCATACAATCTGATGTTAAAGGAGTCGTCAGAATGAATGACGGAGCATGTGGTATATTCATTGAAACTCCAGGTAAAGAGGGAGCGAATCTTCACCCTGTTAACTTACCAGATGACTTCAAAGTTGATGGAAAAAATATCTTTTTTGATTATGGACGTGTTGATCACAAACTTAGATCGCAATGTGAAATGGCCGTACTGGTTTCAAATGTAAAGCCAAGAAGATTAGCATATAAATAAGTTCCAACGATTTTCAATTGTTAAAGAGCCTTTGATCCCGATCGGATTAAAGGCTCTTTTTTAATGTATCAACTTTAATAGCCGTTCCAAAGAAGCCTTGTTTCGCTTGCTTTCAACTGCCTTGTGGATTTTGTTTTTCTCGTGGGTTGTTAAATGCCATGAAAGCGAAATGTAATCCGATTTCTTTTCCAATAAGTTGAAAGTCACCACATCAACAGGGAAATTCATCGACTTCACTCCGAGTTTTATCAATTCATCTTGGTTGTAGTCTTGAACCCGAGGGAAGTTTTTATACATGTTTCCAAACGGCAAGAAAAGCTTGTCCAAGAACGAGACTTGGCGAAACGTCTCTTCTTCAAACACTTTTTTGACATCTCGAATCTGAACAACAATAACACCCGATGTATTCTCTGCGATCCAGTCTTTCATAACATCTAAAAATTGAACCATTGTTTTTCCGCCGTAATTGTCGCGAATTCCAGCATCCATTAATTGTATTTCTGGTGTCGTCGGAAGCGTAATCATCGGCATTACAAAAGGAAAAGTAGCACTTGCCCTCAAGACGGAACTAAATTGGAGGTCGTTCACATTTTGATTTTGCAGCAAGCTTTGAATGTCGATATTCTCATAAGAGTTCGATAGTTCCGTGTTTGCATACGCTCCACTTGTTATGAAATTCGTCGGTTGGGAGCTAATGAAAAGTCTTCGGCCGTCATTTACAATTGTAGGCGTAAAAATCATCGTAGGGATCGTGCCCGTCTTTTCATACTTGGTGTAATAGCCTAGGGTATGTCTAAGAACCCCGTTCGTGTTTTCATGCAGTTGCGATTCAAACGCGTAACCCCTGTCCATGGTATAGCTTTGTCCGTTAATCTTTACTTTTTGATAGCGAATAAAAATATCGTGCGTTGAAGCCATGAAAGCAAGCTTGTTCAACATGTCTTTGCTGATTTTCTCGCGATACTTAGCGTCTGTCGAAGATTTAAGTTTACCCAATTGTTCTCGAAGTGCCAACTCTCTGAAGTAAGCTGCTCCAACCATTCCTCCAGAGGCTCCAGTAATTAATTGTGTGTGTTTCATTACATCCCCATCCGATGCTTTTTGTAATTTTTGAAGAACAGAAACGGTCCAAAGCGCACTTCGTGATCCACCGCCAGATGTATTAACAATAATTAATTTTGGCTTTTCCTCCCCTGTATTCTTCTTCCAGTTTTCCAGAGTTCTGATGTAGCTGTCGTAAGAAGACTTGTTTGCTTCGTCCTCTTTAGCAATCTCGCTTATGCGCTCCATTGAATAATGGCAGTCGTCTGCCTTGCTGTAGTCCAATCCATATGCGTAACTCTTGTATTGAAACGATTCCGAGACTTTACTTAAATAATTGAGCAGGAGGATGGTCGCGATAAACACAGGGTAAACCCATCCTTTCAACCAAGAATGCAATGCACTGAAGAGCATTAGAACGATCGTTAGAAGCAAAACGATACTGGCGCTAGCGGGAACTTCAAAGATGCTATAGTCACTGAAAATACCTAGACTGAAAAATACCAAGATTGTAATGATCTCATACGTCGAAGCGTTTACTCTGTTCTTCGCGTATATTTTTTCAACGAGTTCTTTGTCGAAGTGCTTTGAACTTCTGCTGGGCATCAGTCGAAGTCTTTTTCCGATGTATATATAGGTACGGTCTTTTTGCCGTCTAAAAATTTCATACCATTTATCATCCTTGTGGGTTACGGATGAAATCGGCTCCGAAGAATGGACCTCATAGCTCTTGTTGTTTTTTGTAAGTCTGAAAAAGAACAGGAATGACAATCCGAGGAACAATAGTATTCCCGCCAAAAATGAAATGGAGTACATGATCACTTCTCCTGTCGTTGCTAATTCTTCCACAAGTTGAAACCCGATCATTTTGTAGAGATAGATCGAGACGAATACCGCTGGGATTAGCGCATTGTTAATACAGAATTTAAAGAAAGGTCGATTGATCGTAATTAGGAAGGGGAAAAGTGCGCCTACCTTTATATAACTATACGTGTTGAACCCCATTATAAAACCACCAAGTGCAAATCCAAGAAGCAGGAAGGAAAGTGATGATACTTCGCCTAGGTATTCAGGAGAATGAAAAAGTAAGGGAATTCCAAAAGCGGCTCCAAGGTTTCCGTTTACAACGAATAATAAGACGACCCAGAAAAGTAGTGAAAATAGATTGTGTTTTAAATGCGCAATAATCAGTTGAAAAGGGAAAAATGCCCTTATAATATCTAATATGTTCCAATCTTGATCATTTATTCTCATTACTATATAATATAACGATAAAAAGCGAGGTGAGGTCAGGTTGGGGTGCTATATCTCCTCGTATTTGCTAAGCAATTGAGTAAAGTCTGTAGGTGGTTGAGTGGGGCGCATATCATCTTTCGATACGAATACCAAAGTTGTGCTTCCTGTCGCAATAATTCGGTCTTCAATTCGGATGGTGTAGTCAAAGATCAATCGCGCTCCTTTCATTTCTGTAATTCGCGTTTCAATCTTAAGAAGGTCATCGTATTTTGCCGGAGCTTTATATTGTACATCCAAAGTCGAAACTGGGAGCATATATCCACGCTCTTCGAGACTCTTATAACTCATTCCAACACCTCGCAATGCTTCCACTCTTCCGACCTCAAAATATTGAGCGTAATTTCCGTAGTAACAATATCCCATTTGATCCGTTTCACTATAGCGAACTCTTAGTTCTACAACCTTGCTAAAATTTGTCTTCATTGTTTATAAGTCTGGTTATAAAATTAAACAGACTTTTCTTTCTGAGGCGTAAAATAAACACTAAATTTAATAATCTGTTCGAGTAATAATTTTACTTGAAGAGCATAGCGCACTGATAGCTAAATCGTTATTTCTATTGGATCGTGAATATTGTTAGAATGTAACGATTGTGTTAAAATTTAGAGAAGTAAAACTTTTAATAAAATCAACCCCTAAACGACTTTTTTCTTAACTTTATTATGTAAATATTTGTCCTCACAAGAACGAAAAACTTAACTACTAAAGTTTCTGGAATTATTCACCCAGATTCTTAACGTTATTAACCAGAAAAAGACCATGAGCAAAAATCACGAAGCAGTTTGGGATGCGTGTCAGAAAGTTATTAAAGATAACGTTTCATTACAGGCCTTTAAAACGTGGTTTGAACCAATAGTTCCAATTAAGCTGGATCAAGATGTTTTAACGATTCAAGTTCCTTCTCATTTCTTTTATGAATGGTTGGAGGAAAATTACATTACACTATTGAAAAAAGTGATCAAAAAAGAACTAGGGGCAGAAGGCCGTTTGGAGTACAGTATTATAATGGAGAACAATACAACGAATTCAACTCCTTATACTGTTAAGCTTCCTGCATTAAATAAGAAAGCACTTCGTAACGCTCCGGTTTCTATGCCGATTAACGTAAACGAAAGCCAAATCCGTAACCCTTTCATTATTCCTGGATTAAAGAAAGTAAATGTTGATTCTAATTTGAATCCATCTTACTCTTTCGATAATTTCGTTGAAGGTGATTGCAACAGATTGGCAAGAGCTTCTGGATATGCTGTAGCAAATAAGCCAGGAGGTACGGCGTTTAATCCATTATTGATTTATGGTGGAGTTGGACTTGGAAAAACACACTTGGCACATGCCATTGGAATTTCTATCAAGAATCAGTTCCCGAATAAGACTGTTCTTTATGTTGGTTCTGAAAAATTCGCACACCAATTTATTGATGCGATTAAGAATCAAACAACAAATGATTTTATTCACTTCTATCAAATGATAGATGTGTTAATTATAGATGATGTACAGTTCTTCTCTGGAAAAGAGAAAACACAAGATGTATTCTTCCATGTTTTCAATCACTTGCACCAAAACGGTAAGCAAATCATTTTAACGAGTGATAAGCCACCTGTAGAAATGCAAGGAATGGAACAACGTTTATTGTCTCGTTTCAAATGGGGACTTTCAGCAGATTTAAGTGCACCAGACTTGGAAACAAGAATGGCAATCTTAGAAAAGAAGATGTACGGAAATGGAATTGACCTTCCAAAAGATGTAGTTGAATACCTTGCTTACTCGATCAACACAAATGTGAGAGAGATGGAAGGAGCCCTCAATACATTGTTAGCGCAAGCTTCATTGAATAAAAAGGCAATTACACTTGAGTTGGCGAAGCAAATGGTTGACAAGTTCGTTAAGAACACAGCCCGCGAAGTTTCAATTGAATACATCCAGAAAGTAGTTTGTGATTATTTCGATCTTGCATTAGAGATCTTAAAATCGAAAACGAGAAAAAGAGAAGTTGTTCAAGCGAGACAAATTTCAATGTACTTCTCCAAAAAGATGACGAAATCGTCTTTGGCAAATATTGGAGCGCATTGCGGTGGAAAAGATCACGCTACAGTTCTTCATGCTTGTAGAACAGTTACGAACCTTTCAGAAACAGATAAGCAGTTCAGAGCTTACTTAGAAGATTTAGAAAAGAAATTGACGATTCAATAGATCTATTTAGAAATAGAAAAACCCGTCTTGATTCAGTCAAGACGGGTTTTTTATGTGCTTAACTTTTTAAGCCTCGAAACTATTCCGTTCTTCAATCTTATCGCTCAAATACTCAACGAATTCAAATTGATTTCCATCTGCATCTGCAAAGTAGTCTCTAATTCTAAATTTCTCAATTTCTTTCGGGTAATCACGCTCAAAGCCAGCCTCCAGTAATCTTTGAGCCAAAGTGTCAACGTCTGTTACAACAAATCCAATGTGATTGAATCCGTTTTTCTCGTAACTTTTCTCATTCGGAATTTCAACGGTTGACTCGTTCAATGCGAGATATGTTGACTCGTTTCCAAGGTGAATCCAACGTCGACCTTCATTGTTTCCTCCTCCACGAACTTTAAAATCAGGGAAAGCGGTTTGAAAGAATTTTGTTGTACTGTCTAAGTTATTGACTGTTATATTGGCGTGTTCTAAATATACATTTTGCGTTTTCATAATCGTTGTTTTAATTGGTTATGAATCAAATATCGAGATAATTATATATCAAATAAATTGATAATAACTATTTATACATAGATTAAATTGATGAGTCATCGGATTCATTGTTAACAAATATTGTCAATTGCCAGAATGAATAGGCCTCTAAGGATTAGCGCTTTTTAGTATCTTATAAGAAACAAATCAAATCATAAACTAACATGGAACAACAAGAATTAATTATACCGATCGTAATCGCCGTCATCGCGTTATTACTGATATTTAAAGCGGTAATCATGGTGACAGAACAGTCGGCCTACATAATTGAACGGTTTGGTAAGTTCAATCGAACAGCTCACTCGGGATTGGGATTTATTATTCCTTTCGTAGATCGGAAAGCGGCGGCAGTTAATCTGAGGGTGCAACAATTGGATGTTACCATTGAAACGAAAACAAAAGATGATGTATTTGTTAATCTGCAGGTCTCCGTTCAATATTCTGTGGTTCGAACAATGGTAAAGGAAGCTTACTATTCATTAGAGAACCCAAAGAATCAGATTGCATCATACATTTTTGATGATGTAAGGGCTGAGGTTCCAAAGTTGGACTTGGATGATGTTTTTGCTAAGAAAGACGATATCGCGAATGCAGTTCAGAAGAATATCGCTCAAAGTATGGATAAGTACGGTTACAGTATCGTTAAGGCGTTGATAACTGATATTGATCCTGATCATAAGGTGAAGGAATCGATGAACAGAATTAATGCTGCAAAACGCGAAAGAGAAGCGGCGTTAGAAGAAGCTGAAGCTGGTAAGATTCGTATTGTGAAGGAAGCAGAGGCAGAAGCAGAAGCAAAGCGTTTGTCAGGGCAAGGTATCGCACAGCAACGTTTAGAGATTGTACGTGGATTCAAGGAGTCTGTGGAGGATTTCAAGAAATCATTGGATACAGTTACGCATGAGGAAATTATGCAATTTGTATTAATGACACAGTATTTTGATACGATTAAAGATATTGGTGCGAACTCTAAGAATTCTTCTATTTTAATGCCGCATTCTCCTGGAGGGATGAAAGATTTTCAAGATCAAATCATTCAAGGAACTTTAGTAGGAGGGAAGCTTAAAGAAAATATTTCCGAGGAGTAGTCGATTATTTTAAGGCACAAAAAAAAGGCGTCCTGTCTCGGTTCAACCGAGACAGGACGCCTTTTTTAGTAGATAGTAGTTCTATTTTTTAATCAGTTTCGATCTGTACGTTTTTTCATTGGTAGTAATCGTAATGAAGTAAACTCCATTCTTTTGATCGGACATATCAAGATCAAAACGATTTCCTCCGCGTTCCGCTTTAATTCCAGTGTTGATAATAGTACGTCCGTCAAAACTAACAACGTTAAGCATTACTTCTTCTTTCTTATAAGAATTGTAGATTACTTCAGTAAGTCCGTTTGTTGGATTTGGGAACAGAGAAAGCATGTCATAAGCATCGTCCAAAACATTAACAGAAATTATTTCTGAATAGGTTCCGTTTCCATCAATATCCCATTGGTTTAACCTGTAATAGTTAGTTCCTGTTACTGGGTTGTCATGGATTGCAAAATACTCAGTTTCCAAATTTGTAGTTCCAGCTCCTTCAAGAATGTTGATGATTTTGAAATTAACTCCATCCTCTGAATGTTCAAGTTCAAATCTGTCATTGTCTCTTTCAGATGAAGTTAACCAGTGAAGACCAATCTTATCACTTTCAGGCATGTATTCTGCTTCAAAAGTATAAAGTTCTACAGGTAATATCGAACAATCCAATGATGCTGTTCCTCCAAAGCTTAATTGATATCCTGATCCTGCGTTAGCACTCCATTCGTCAACAACTAGAATATAAGAATCACCGATATTCGCTGTAATAGATTCCGTAAAACCATCACCATTAACATCTTCACTGAATTCATTTGGTGTCGTGTTTTGGATACCTGTATTTCCAGTTATGCCCGAATCAGAACAATTCAAAGGGGCACCAAGTGCTCCGCACGTAACGTTTGGCCCATAAATAGCATAATCGTAATCATCAGTATTGTCTGCCGGGTTGATCAATAAGTCAATTGTTCCAGCTGTTTGAGCTGTAAACGTATACCAATTGGAGTGGTTTTCTCCACCAGCTGGGCATGTACTTCCTGTACATCCTTCAGCAACAATTCCTGGTCCGCTAGCATTCCCGGTAATTGTTGCAGCAGAGCAAAGAGGTGTTACGTTTGAGCAATCATTGTTGTCTGTTCCATTTGGGCCTCCAGCGCAAGGTATACCTGTTATCGTTGCGCTCCAGCCTGGTCTCGTAACTGTGTTGTCAGAATAGAATCTGAATGTCAAGCAACCACTCGCGTCGGTGGATGTATATGAAAATGGCACGGCAGGCAATCCAGATATTCCTGACCATCCTCCATAGGCAGTTGCGGCTGTCGGAGCTCCTAAAAATTGAGGGCTATTCTGAGTCGGACCATTTGATACTTGTAAAAAGTCCCAACCAGGTTCAACATTAAACGAATTGAAAGTTACCTGCATACAGGTGAATGCAGTCGAAGGGCAAAACACTCGATACGTTAAATTTATATTGGTCGAATAATTCCCAGGGTTGTTATTGTCCGTGTATGTGAAAGGGCCGGAGTCAGCGACTAAGCATGAACCCACAAATTCACTTTGGATCCCAAGTGTCGGGTGCGTATAGGGTTGGCTAAAAGAAATATTAGTTACTAATACTGCGAAAGCCAGAAATAGAGAGAGTTGTAAATGTCTTTTCATAATTCTTTTGTTCGATGATCAGTTATGTGTTGCGTTTCGTTCTCTCTTTTTAAAATAAAGAACAACGATCAGGCCTGAACCTGGATCAGTAACTTCGATATCATGGTCTTGAGCTCTTAAATGCTCCAAAGCATTTAGATCGATTTCGTTGATGAGAATACTGTCTGCTTCTGAAAAAGTATAATCTTTCAGTTCGTAGTCAATACCGTAACGCTCAACGTTGTTTGGTGTGTCAATTGGAATTCGATATCGTGCACTTGGATTTATGCTTTCGATCTGCGAATACCCTGCAAGGGAAATGCTGAAAAACAGCAATGCTAGGATAGTTTTCATTGGGTAGGTATTAGTTAGTAATAGCAAATATATGAAAACTAGTTCTTTATGACAATAAAATGAGTTGAGAATGTGTATTGTGGACGTTACGTTGTCCTAAATCCGTTTAGTAATTAACTTATTGTTAAATGAATTACGTCTAAAAAGGCCGTTATAGGTACTAATAGCTATGGGTTTTGAGTTGGGGAAAAATCAATAATTATTGATTTTTTTTGGGGCCAAGAAAGAGGCATTTTCAAACCAGAAATTTTTCAAATGAGGAAAGGTTAAAATTATGTAACATTGTAAGAATTGAAAATCACATTTATTGTCAATAGAGTCCACATACAAAACGTTGAAGAGTAGGTCCGAAGGACTTTATAAAGAAAAGGGTTCAAAATTTATCGGTATTGTTCAAGCATGTTATTCTGAAGAAGAGGCTAAAAGTTTGATGAAGACTTGGGGTAAAGAACACAGTCAGGCCGGACATCTTTGTTATGCGTATCGATTTGGAGTTGATAAAAAGGTGTTTAGAGCTAATGATGATGGTGAACCAAGTAACTCTGCAGGACCGCCTATTTTAGGACAAATTTCAGCATTTGACTTATCCAATGTATTAATTGGTGTTGTTCGATATTATGGCGGGACGAATTTAGGCGTAGGTGGATTGATTGGTGCTTATCGAACTGCTGCAAAGGAGGCTATAATTAATGGTCAAATTGTTGAATTGGAAGTTTTTGAGTGGGTGAAAATCAGTTTTGAGTATGTAGATATGGCGAAAGTGATGAATATTCTAAAGAGGCATCAATTGAAGATGATAGATACTATCTTTGAAGTCAGTTGTGAATTGACGACAAATTTAAGGTTGGACTTTGCAGGATCAATTCAAATGGAGTTGAAAGGAAACGAGACAGTTAAAATAGAATCAAAAGGAATATATTAAGATGAAGTTATTAGAAGAGTTAGTGTCTGTTCGATCAGCGGCGAGTGATGAGTCAAAAATGGCTGAATTCATTAAGCATTATGTGACTTCAAATTCAAGTAATTGGAAGGTGCAGCCTCAAATTGTATCGGGCGATGGTTTTCAAGACTGTGTGATTTTGGTTTTTGGTGAACCAAGAACGACCATTTATGCGCACATGGATAGTATTGGTTTCTCGACAGGTTACGACAAAGAACTTATAAAAGTAGGAGGCCCAAGATTGATTGATGGAATGCAATTGGTTGGATCTGATAGTCAAGGTGAAATTGAAACTGAATTGATGTTAATTGAATCAGTAGATGGTGAAACGAGCATTCAATACGTGTTTGATAGAGAGATTGATCGAGGAACTTTATTGACGTTTAAACCTGATTTTAGAGAAACGGACGAGTACATTCAATCGCCTTATATGGACAATAGATTGGGCGTTTGGAATGCATTGAAAGTATCGGAGACATTGGAGAATGGAGCAATTGTATTCTCGACTTATGAAGAGCACGGAGGGAATTCAGTTGGATTCTGCGCCAACTATCTTTTGAAAACATACGGTGTTCGTCAAGCGTTGATTTCTGATATTACTTGGGTAACACACGGTGTTGTTCATGGTGGAGGAGTGGCTGTTTCAATGAGAGACCAAGGGCTTCCAAGACGTTCTTATCTAAATAAAATTATTGGCCTCGCTCGAGAGTCTGGTGTTCCGTTCCAATTGGAGGTTGAGTCTGCTGGAGGTAGTGATGGTGGTGTTTTACAAAAGTCTGACTTGCCAATTGATTGGTGTTTTATCGGAGCAGCAGAGGATAATGTTCACACGCCAGACGAAAAAGTATTCAAGGTTGACATCAACGGTATGGTGGCTTTGTATCAATATTTAATGGAGAAGCTGTAGAGGTTCCAATGATAATTTTCATAATAGGTAGAAATAGCCAACGAATCACATGGTTGAGCCGTTGAGTAGGTAACCAATACCATTCTCTTTATGAACAAGTTTCTTCTTTTAATCACAATTTTCCTTGGATTAAACGCAACTTCCCAAGTCTGGGAGCATTTTATTTCAAGTCCAAAAGTATATCAAGTCGATGTAAAAGATAGTTTGCTCATCGCGGGAGTTGATTTCCGAACAGTTGTATATAATATCAATTCAGGTCAAACTACGGTTTATAGACCTGATATGAATTCGGCTGAGTTTCCAATTAAAACCGTTGGTATTGACAATAATAACTCGTTCTGGATGGGAGTAAATTCAGGTGGTAATGGTTTGTTTAAGAGTGAAAACGGGATTTTTACGAACTATAATGACTTGAATTCTCCATTGCCAAATAATCTTCCAGGAAATATTTATGTTAATCATACTTCAAACAATATATGGCTTGATATCAATGGTCAAAAAGCAACTTTTGATGGTGTGAATTACAATCCTATTGGTCCGTATTATGGCGATTGTGAAGAGTTAGATGATACTTTATGGATTGCTAATACATCTGGTTTAATCGAATATAGTGCAGGAAATGCTACGACATATACTACGGCACAGACTCAGCTGTCTTCTAATGATATCGATCATGTTGCAGTAGGTAATAATGGTGTTTGGTTTAGTATGTTTCATTATGATTCATTATTACCTCAAGTTTGGTACACGATAGGTCATTATGATGGAGTGAATTGGATGGAGTACAACACAAGTAATAGCGGTCTTCCTTTAATTTCTAACATTGTGAATTTGGAAGCCGATACTTCGGGAAACTTGGTTATTGCTACGAATGATAAACTCATAGATTTCGATGGTGTAAATTCAAGTACTTATAGTTTATTGGGTGCAGGAAACCTTTACTTTTCAATTAACCATCTTCTGGTTGACGACTTTGATAATCGTTGGGTTTCTACAGATGGCACTGGGTTGCTGAGGCTTTCTGGTGGTATACTGGATACAATTTCTTTATCTAATAATCCAATAGTCTCAAATAAAAGTGAATCAGTATTGGTTGCAAGTGATGGTACAAAATGGATGGCTGTTAGTCGGGGTAACAGTTCATTTGAAAGGGGCGGATTGTTTTCTTTCGATGGAAGTAGTTGGACTAGTTATGTTGACGAACTCTATGATGATATGGGCAGCCCTTATGCAATTGAAGAAAAAGATAATGGAGATATTTATGCGGTAGGAAGATTACAAACTATGAAGTACGATGGTTCTACTTGGACTGAGATGGCTTGTGGACCAAGTGGAGGACTTCCTAATTGCGACATTGATTTTGGAAGTGACGGATTTGTCTGGAAAGGGAGCTTTAATTCATTAATCATTAAATGTGATGATGCATCCCAACAGCAATTTAATTTGTTGTCGAATAGGGTGTTTAGGGCTGTCGAATTGGATTTTATGGACAATGTTTGGGTGGGTACAGATCATGATATTCAAATGTTGAACTCAAATGGTAATTGGACAGTTTATGATTATGGTGATTTTGGGAATGTCGGATACATTATAGATATAGAATTTGATTCACAAGCGCATTTATGGGCTGTTTCTTCTTCAGCTTTATTGAATTTTGATGGTGTTACATGGACGTCTTATCCTTTTCCATGGCAGGGAATAGGAACAGATATGGAAATTGATAACCATAATAATATTTGGGTTTCGTTTTCAGGAGGTATAGCTTATTTTGATGGTGTGAATTGGGATGTTTATGATTCTGATAATTATCTTTTTTATGATGATTATGTTTATGAAATAAGTCTTGATCTTCCAGGTAATAAACTTTGGGGATCTACTTACAATGGAGGGCTTTTCTCATTCGAGGACGCTTCAAAAATTTCATCTTTGAATGAGCTTGAACCTGAAGATTCAGTAATTCTCTATCCAAATCCAGCTTCTGATGAAGTGACAATTAAGTTTGATCAGGAATTGAGTGAAGAAGTATCCGTAAGTGTAATTGACATGAAAGGAGTTTCGGTAATAAGTCAAAAGATCAATTCAACCAGTACAATCAATGTTGGAATGTTAGAGGCAGGGTATTATTTAGTATCGATACGAATGGACGATTCTAAAATAATAAAAAGGATTGTTGTTAAGT
>JAWUWJ010000123.1:0-26276 GCA_034111925.1 Crocinitomicaceae bacterium | reverse complement strand
GTTAGTTTTGTTCTCTTAGTCTTAGATTCATCATTATTTCGAGTACTAGCCAATTCACTTTTAAGGTCAGTTAAGTAAGAATTACCTCGTTCGAATTCCGACTCGTTCGAATTTTGAACGGAACCTGCCATGTAAATCATTGCCTTGGTATCAATCTCAGTTTTATTCGAATCACCGCACGAGAAGAGAAGGATGAATACTGTAAAAAGTAAAATGAGCTGAATTGAGCTTGATTTCATAAATAGAGTTATAGGCATAATTTACATCTTTTCTTAATACTATCGAAAATTTTGGGTACAAAAAAAACGTCGATTCAATTAAATGAACCGACGTTTTATAATTCTTACCCAATCTCTATTTCCAGACTCCTCTTTTCGAGAAAGCCTCAATTCTATTATTGATTCTATCTTCCGGTTTAATCGCTTTCAATTCAGTTAAATATTTAGCAATTGATTTTTTAACCGTTTTGAATGTCTCATCGTGGTTTCTGTGAGCACCATTCGTTGGTTCTTTAATGATGTCGTCAACAATTCCAAGTTTCTTCATATCCGTTGAAGTCAACTTAAGTGCATCTGCCGCTTTCTCTTTAAAATCCCATGATCTCCATAAAATAGAAGAACAAGATTCAGGAGAGATCACTGAATACCAAGTATTCTCTAACATCACAACTTTATCTCCAACACCTATTCCCAATGCTCCACCAGATGCTCCTTCACCAATGATGATGCAAATAACTGGAACTTTCAAGCGCATCATTTCATAAATGTTACGTGCAATTGCTTCACCTTGACCGCGCTCTTCAGCTTCTAAACCTGGAAATGCTCCCGGTGTGTCAATGAATGTTACGATTGGTTTGTTGAATTTTTCTGCCATTTTCATCAATCGTAGTGCCTTTCTATATCCCTCTGGATTTGGCATTCCGAAATTTCTAAATTGACGCATTTTCGTGTTCACTCCTTTTTGCTGTCCAATGAACATTACTGTTTCACCATCTAACAATCCAAAGCCACCAACCATTGCTTTATCGTCTTTTACATTTCTATCTCCGTGCAATTCTTGGAATTGACCATCCGTAACTGCTTCAATGTATGCCATTGTATAAGGACGATCAGGATGTCTAGACAACTGAACGCGTTGCCATGGAGTTAAGTCAGAGAAAACCTTTTTTGTTTTGGCCTTCAACTTTTTCTCCAATTCCTTGATTGTTTCCTTCATGTCGACTTCAGTGTTCTCACCAATTTCCTTGGTTTTAACAATTTGGTCTTCTAATTCCTTGATTGGTTCTTCAAAATCTAAATATGTCGCCATAATTTTTTTATCTATTTGAGCCGCGAAAGTTACAAAAATTGTTTCGTTGTTATACCTTTATAATATGATATTATTTCCTCCTGCGAAGGTCAATTTAGGACTCAATGTACTGTCAAAAAGAAGCGATGGGTTCCACGCAATTGAGACATGTATGATTGAAGTGCTTTTGTGTGATGTCCTTGAAATACAGAAGTCTGAGGAGTTTTGTTTCAAATCGACAGGATTGGAAATTAACGGAAGTCTTGAGGATAACTTATGCGTTCGGGCTTTTCGAATGTTGGAAAATGAACACAATTTAACATCTGTGTACATCCATTTGAGGAAGATTGTTCCAATGGGAGCTGGATTGGGAGGAGGATCTTCTGATGCAACATCTGTTCTTCTAGGATTGAACAAATTGTTTGAATTGAACCTGTCGAATGAAAAATTGGAAAGCTATGCTTCTCAGTTGGGAAGTGATTGTGCGTTCTTTGTTAAGGGCGGTTCGCAATTGGGATCGGGTAGAGGTGAGGTATTACATCCAATCTCAATGGATTTATCAGGAAAGTTCTTGAAACTTATCAATCCTGAAATTCACATTGGAACCTCTGAAGCGTATTCGAATGTTCATATGGTTGAAGGTTATTCAATAGCAGATGCCTTAAAAAGTCCAATAGCGACGTGGAAGGATCAACTTCAGAATTCGTTTGAGGAATTTGCTTTTAAATCGCATCCTGTTCTCAATGAAATTAAGAGCGCAATGTATAAGGAAGGCGCTATTTTTGCAGCAATGTCGGGAAGTGGTTCTACGCTTTTCGGGATTTATAACGAAGAACCTGCATTGACAAGTGGTTATGAGTCGGAATGGGTTTTCAAATTGTAGTTCGGTATTAGTTGCACTACTGAGAAGCAGGTTCTAGCTTCAAAATGAAAAGTCATACTTCGAAATACTTCGCCTGACTCAGTATTCTAGCGTTTCACCAATTTCTTAGTTACCACATTCCCATTGTCCAAAGTGATTTTTACAACGTAAATACCTTTTGAAAAATTAAGAACATCAACAGATGCAGAAGCATTCGACGCATCAACGGATTTTACAATTTTCCCGCTTAGGTCAATGATTGTGATTTTCTTTAAATTCGATTCACTTGAAGCGACTGTAATTGAGTTTGAACTTGGATTTGGATACAAAGCAACGTTATCACGCAATTCGATTTCAGAGATTCCAACATCGCTGTTTGGATTTGCTTCGAAATGGAAAACACCGCCCAAATCTTGTCCAACGAACATGTTTAAGTTTCCATCACCATCAATGTCCTTTACTGCAAACGAGCTGTAAGCTTCAACGTCGATGCTTAAATAGTGATCCGATACCAAGTGAAAGGGTTGACCCGTTCCTAAATTATTATCGATGCTGTCGTAATAGATTAACTTTCCCAGTTCAGATCCAAGGAATAGTTGTGTTACGTTGTTTTCTCTGAAGAAATGAGGTGCAGCATATACATCCGGCTTGTTGCTCAAGATGTCAATATTTCCAAGTTGAACATTCTCCAATTCGAAAGAAGGAGCTGTAACCGTTCCAATATTTTTGTAATAATGAATCTCACCTGTTTTTGATCCTATAATTAAGTCCAACAATCCGTCATTATCAAGATCAAATACTTGTGGGTGTGTGTATCCAAAAGAACCAATAAGGGCAGCGTTGTTGTCCAAGTATCCAACTTGAGGCGACCCGAAAACGGCACCAGCTCCAATTGAATTGTTTTCGTAATAAACCAATGAGCCGTCTTGCATTCCCATGAACATATCCTCATCTCCATCTCCGTCAATGTCACCGAAAGTTGGAATCGATCTCAATCCAAAATTTTCTTGATCCAGATTGAAAAGATTGTAATCAATATAAGTGAATTCCGGAACGCTAGCTGTTCCCGTGTTCTTGTAGTAGGCAATCGTACTTTCTTTACTTAAGGTCGGGATGTATCGAAAGAAGTTCCCAACAATTAAATCATCCAAACCATCTTCATCAAAATCGAATAAAATAGGTACAGTTCCAGTACCGTGTTCAATCATTTCGTTTTGAAAGAGGTTGTTCGCCGTGAAAACAAAGTTCGGAAGGGCATCTGTTCCTAAGTTTTTATAATAGCGAACGCTTGTTTCATTTTCAGAAATATTCTTAGCGTTTGCAGTCACGACTAAATCGCGAATTCCGTCAAAATCAACATCGACGTAAAACGAAATTGGAAACAATTGGATATTTGCAGGAGTTGTATTTGAAGGAAAGTTAACGTCAAAAGAAACCATTGCTGAGTTCGTATTGGGCGCTGTTCCGTCGTTCGTTAGGAGCGTTAAATTAGGATGTGCAACGTCTCCAATAACCAAATCGTAAACGCCAGAATTATTGATGTCAATTGCCAGAACTGTAGATCCAGCGTGCTTATTCTCTCCTTTGATGGTACTTCCGTTTTGTCCAGAAAGACGCAAAGGGTTGGTGATATTACTTCCTACACATGGGAAATCAGGATCATTGAGAATGATATCGTTTGTTAAAGCCGCTTCGCCAAACAATCCCCAACATTCATTTTGCAGAATATAGATCAATGAGTCAGCATGACCATACAATTCCATACTTTGGTTTTGATGGTATTCCAAATTTTTACCTCCTTGATGAAAAGTCAAAATATCCATGTCGCCGTCGAAATCCACATCTACAATTGCGGGAATATCTGAATTATTCACGTACAATTGACTCGGTCCATTCACATATTCAGACATCACTAAATCAGTTGCTAAGACCCATTGTGGTCCAGTTGCAATGCTTCCTACATTTCGGTAAACCTTCATCCCCGCGGTTCCTGTTGTCCAGATATCTTTACGTCCATCATTATCGAAATCAACCATTGTCGCTCTGTAACGAAGATCTATAGGAAAATCAGTTTTAGACCCGTACGCCAGTTTATAAAACTTCGTTCCGCCCTGATTTTCTTGTGTGTATACTCGAATATTGTCGTTGCTTCGGTCAAATAGAAATAAATCCATGTCACCGTCAAAGTCGTAGTCAAAGTCAGAAACTTGGACATAGTTCAAACCTCCGCCCCAAGCGTTGGTCAGCTCATCGCCGCCTTGTTTGACAATTATAGAATTGTCATATTCAAAACCGAATTGACCGTGCGCAAATCCAGTGATAAGCGTGATACATATTAAAATAACGTGTTGTCTGATTCCCATAGCTTTTAAAGAGTGACCTAAAATTATGAATTATTGCCCAATACCTATATGTAATAACGAGGCAACTTACCAATAAGTTTGAAGTCTTATCAATAAATAGAATCTATATTTAAACTATGAAAAAAATCTACCTCTCCTTATTAAGCATCGCCTTGATGGGTTTTTCTTATGCTCAAGACAGTGCTAACGTGTTGTTTATTGGGAATAGCTATACGTATTTTAATAATATGCCGGGCTTGATCAGTGATCTTGCTGCCTCTCAAGGTGACTTTTTCGAATCAACGTCTCAAACGCCTGGCGGAGCAACTTTTAATGGTCATGCTTCGAATCCAGCAACGTATCCAACAATTAATAGTGATGATTGGGATTATGTTGTTCTTCAAGGACAAAGCCAAGAGATTTCCTTTTCGGATTCTCAAGTAGATGCTCAATCCTTGCCGTACATAACGCAAATTGCAGACAGTATTAATGCAAATAATGATTGCTCTGATATTCTTATGTATATGACATGGGGTCGGGAAGTTGGTGATCCTCAATGGGCGCCGATTTCTACGTTTGACTTAATGAATGAGCGCTTGCGTTTGGGGTATATGAGAATGGCAGATTCTGTTCAAGCATCTATCTCTCCTGTTGGGTCGGCTTGGAAGTATGTTCGAGACAACAACCCTGGAATTGGATTGTACAATGCCGATGGATCGCATCCAAGCCTTGAAGGTTCTTATTTAGCGGCTTGTGTTTTTTATGCATCGGTTTACAGAAAAACACCCGTTGGAGCTTCGTTCATCAGTACGCTTAGTCAAGCGGATGCAGACGTACTTCAAGCTGCTGCGGCATTAACGGTTTTGGATAGTTTGGACCAATGGAATTTACACGATGAATCTGAGCACACGCAAGCAGATTTTACGTTTGTTGTAAATGGAGCAAATGTGACCTTCACAAACGAAAGCCTTAGAGCGAGTTCTTATTCTTGGGATTTTCAAGATGGACAGACTTCAACGAATGAAAATCCATCAATTTGGTATTCTGGAATTGGAACGTATAACGTTTCATTGATTTCTGAAAGCTCATGCGATTCGGATACAGTCGATTATGATGTTGAAATTACGCAGGTTTCCATTGAAGAGAATGAAGACTTGGGATTGAGTTATGCTCAAGTTTCTCCAGGTGTATTTGAAATCCTTGGAACGAACGCTGTCGATTTAATTACAGTTGTCGATGCTTCGGGGAGATTCATTTCAGAATCAACAAGTACAACGGTTGACCTTTCGAAAGAGCCTTCTGGAATGTATTTAATCTCGATTCAATTGGAAGACAAGATTCAACGCATCCGAGTTCTTAAATAATATTTAATCCCTAGATGGTCTGGATCAGATCGTCTAGGGGTTTTCTCACCTTTGCTCCGTGTTGCGTAGCGTCTTCTTCATGGCGGTAACCAACTGGAATGGCCAAAGTGGGGGTTAGGTTTTTATCTGAAAGCCCTAAAATCTCAATATATTTCGCAGGATCAAACCCTTCCATAGGCGTTGCATCAATTCGAAGGGACGCGCAGGTATGCAAAAGCTGACCAAGAGCGATATACGTTTGCCGCGTCGACCAATTCAAAATCTCTTGTTCCGATCTGGCGTTCATATCGCCTTTGATTCGATTGGAAAAACCATCCAAATTTTCAATTTCTACGTTTCTTGTATCTGAAATGAGTTGCATGTAAGAATCAACGTCTTCCTCCTTAATTTTCGAATACGAACACAAAACGAATAAATGAGAAGCATCCGCAACTTGGCGTTGTCCGTAAGAAGCTGCGATCAATTGTTCTCTGAGCGAATAAGATGCTACAACGATTCCTGTAAAGGATTGAAGTCCATAAGAAGTCGGTGTTAAACGCAAGGATTCTTTGAGTGTATCAAAATCGGAATTGCTGATTTTCTTTTCGGTGTCGAATTTTTTTACGGCGTATCTCCAATTAAGGTCTTCGATGACTTTGTTCATGTCTTGATCGTTTTATAGAACAAATGTATAATTTTCGATTTGATTTAACGGTTGAACATTATGCGATACTGATGATTACAAGGAATGAAATGCAACAGATTAA
Organism: Crocinitomicaceae bacterium; assembly: GCA_034111925.1. Lineage (GTDB taxonomy): Bacteria > Bacteroidota > Bacteroidia > Flavobacteriales_D > Crocinitomicaceae > UBA4466. Next base: position 19,675 of record JAWUWJ010000123.1, on the reverse strand, counting down.
GATAATGGAAGCAATGATGCTGATTTGAATGGTGCTTTGTCTTTTGTCCTTGATCAGTTTTGCTCTAAACGCTTTCTTGTCCTCTGCGCTCATTGTGCTTTGGTACTCGAGTGGTTTTTTGTTTTGTGCAACTTCGAATTCTTTGTATTTGTCGCGCAATGATTTTTTCCGATGGCCTATGCCACGGTTGTACTTTATTGAGGAAATCATTGAAGCAACTGATCCGCCGAAGCTCATATTGAGTTTTTTTTGAGTGGATTAGGGTAGGGAATTTTGATCTAAGTATTGATATGTGTTTACTTCAAAACCTCCTTTAGCGTTCCTTCTATTTTAGAGTAAGGAATCAATACCGAAGGTGCGCCTTGAGCATAAGAACCAATTTCATAAGCGTTGTAATGGAAATACAAACCATTTGCTTCAATGGCGAAATTGTTTGGAAGCCCAAATTCGTCGAATATAAACCAACCTTCTTCTTCACCGCCGTGCATTGCTTCAAAAATGGGTTTTGATGTCGCTACAAGTGTATTCATACTTTCACTTTTAATCAAGTCTTCAAAGGAAACACGCTTGCCTGTATTGAGGTCAATGTTGATGATCGTTGTATGGCTGTTTGGATGCGCTGTCTCATAATAATAAGAATAGCTGTAAACCTCAATGCTAATGAAGTTCTTATAAATGGAATTTACAATCGTATTGATCTCAACGTCGAACCCATCTTCATAGTTGGTCTTTTCCAATCGTCCGAACAATTCAGAATACGTTGTCGCGTCGCCTAACATTTGCGAAGCTTCCATTTCGATAAGGTCGTTAATTGTTTTTTCTAGCGTTGCGTCTTCGCATTTCACTTTGATGCTTTGCAAATGTATACTCGAACATGTGGAGTCAGTGCCGTAGATATCCTTACCGTTTACAGTTATCGACTCTTCTTTAGGATTGCATTTCTCTTTCTCCATATTCGTGTTCTCAAAACTTAAAATCTTCGAAGATTGGGCTATTAAGTTGACTTCGAGTGTGGTTTTTGTTTTTGGATTCGTCCATGTTCCTTTGAATGATCCGTCAGAATAAAATTCACCATTGAAAATTCCTGTTGGAGAAGAAGATTCCGCGTATTCTTCGAACTCTACTTTGCTTCCTTGCTTGAGTTCGCCGCTAATTGAAATTGGGATGTGTTTTTTTTCATAATAATATTCCCCTGAGATGTCCGAATCCATTTTAATGAATTCCATCGTGATTGGGTAGTCGCCAATTGTTCCTGTTAGGCGCTTGTAATCGTTTGTGGGCAATTCAATAACCGTCACTTGATCTGCTTCAACTTCTGAAGTATTGGATTTGTTTGTGTCTTCTTTTGCATCGTTGTTTGAACAAGACGCCATTAAAAGTAGTACCGAACTTAGAATCAGAATAGGGATTTTCATAGGTCGTTAAATTCTTGGTTTTATAGTTCTTCTAAAATTGATTCTCCAGTCGATTGATCGCCGGAAGTCCATCTCCACGATTCGTGCAAACGTATTTTTCCATTCTTCATAATTTCCGGTTTTGAAAAACAAATACCAGAGACTTCTTCGCCATGTTGGTTCAATTGTTTGTATCGGAAATTAATGCAGCCGTCTTCGTCTACAGCGCCAATTAAATGCCCTTCAGATATTTTCGCGCCTTCGTATTCGCAGGAGAGTATTTCGCCAATTTGTTCGTAGCGAAAGATCATTTCTTCGGAAACATCCCCGTTGTTAGAATTGGAGACTACTTTGAATTGTTTGTTGTGATAATTCATTCGTTGTTTTTTAATCCTTCCGAAGATACTAAAAAGAGCCTCAGATTTTTTTTGCAATGAGAATTAAATCGACGGTTACAGAACCGTTCTCACTTTTGGTTTCGATGCGCTCTGTTTTCAGGACATCCAAATCGTTTGCTATTAGAGCTTCGATGAGGTAATCGGCTTGATGGTAGTGCATGAATATTGAATCTCCCGAACTTCCTTTTGTGAATCCAGATTTAGAATATTCATCTTCCATCGTGCTAATGTAAAGCAGTCCATTTTTATTTAAAACAGATGTAGAATCTTGAATCAATTGAATTGATTCTTCTTTGGATAAATAGGGGAGAAGGAAGCCGCAAATGACAGCGTCGAATGATTTTTTTAATTGAGCGATTTTACGAGAATCCATTACCTTAAATTCTGCGGATGGATTATTCACCTTCGCAAGTTCAACCATGTTGCTCGATAAATCCGTGCCTAGAATTTTTAAATCAGGTCGAAGGTTCAATAAGAATTTTGTAATGTTTCCTGGACCACAAGCAAGTTCTAAAATTTCTGGATGTTCTTTTGAAGTAGAGTCGCATAGAAAATGAAATGAATCGGCGTACAGATCGACGTTCATGTACTTCTCTTGATATCCATCAGCGAGTTTGTTGAAGATCTCTACCGCATTTTTATTGTGATCCATATTCGCACAATTAAAAAGAGTTATTGATCATCACTTGGAGGCATTGTTGGAAGGATAGCAGCTTCTGCAGCCACTGGTTCGTCTAGTTTAATCGCTCCAATGCTGTCCAACTCTTCTGGTGTAACAGACGGGCGTTCATTCCCAGCGTTTACTCTTTCCATTATAAAATTGACGGCGATTTCGGCTTTCTCTTTCGTTTCGAATCCTTTAATTCCTTGAACCGCAGGAATGTGTTTTTGATTCAAAATCATTTTTGGACCTCTAAATACTTGATAGCACCAACCAACATCTTCTAAGTAATAAACATTCGAAGTATATCTCGGCTTTTCAGTTTGCGCATCATCGTTTTCAGGTTTCACGTCCGACTCATCAGAGTTCTCAGAATTACAAGCAGCCAAAAGAACTCCGATAAAAATTAAATAAGCGTATTTCATTATTGAAATATAACCTTTTCTACGTGGACAATTTGCCCTGCGTTATTCGTAAGCTGAACAAAATAATTTCCAGTTGGAAGGTTTACTCGGTTCACTTTAAATCCTGAATTATTCTTCGTGATTGACAATGCACTCGTAACGTTTTTACCGTCAAGCGACATCAATTGCAACTCAACATCATTCAAATCTGTTTGAACTGTGAAGTCAGTAACTACTGGGTTCGGGAATATTTTCGTGTTTGAAGTGTTCACTAATTCTTCCGCTCCTAAAATTCGACGGTATGCATACATATCATCTTTAAATACTCCATCATAACCCGTTCCAACAAAACCTAAGTCCTGTTGAATAAAGGAGATAGCATTCGTTCTACCAGTTCCAGGGTAATCTGCTCTCTGCACCCAGCTATCACCGAAGTAATTGTATTCCCACAAATCGTTCATATAGTTGAAACCAACGTCTTCACCTAAGCAAATAAATCCAGTTGGAAATTGTCCCCATGATGCAGCACCTTTTCTTGCTGTTCCAGGGAAATCTGTTTTTTGCGTCCAGATATCCGTAGTTGGTTCGTACGACCAAAAATCCTTTACCATTACACCTTCATCACCTGTTCCAACATAACCTTGTCCACCCATGCTAAATGCAGCTGCTTCTTTTCGAGCCGTTCCGCCGAAGTCTGCAACTTGCGACCACATGTTTGTCGCAGCATTGTATTTGTACATGTCTTTTTGAAGACCGTTTACGTCAATTCCAGTTCCAACGTATGCTTTGTCATCCAAAACGAATGCAATTGCTTGGCGTCTTGCTGATCCAATAAAGTTTGATTTTTGAGTCCACACATCCGTGTCTTCGTCATATTCCCATAAATCTTTAAAGAATGGATTGCTGTCACCTTGGCCTAAGCAAAGGTATCCTTTGTTTGCAATATTGAAAGAACATGCGTTTCCTCTGTCAAGACCATCTCCAGACAATCCACCAATTGAAGGCTCATCATCCCAATCATCTTGCCAGAATGTGTACGAAAACATTGATCTTCTGAATCCGCCATCGTCGAGTCCGCCCATAATGTAACCTTCACCATTAATAACAAATGAAGAAGCTACGGAACGAGGTGCTCCATTCACAGAATCTTTCTGAACCCATTGATCTTGGGAAAAAGCGTGTCCACTAATTAGTGTTGCGGCAAGTAGTATTAAATTGAATTTCATACTTATTGAATAATAATTTTTTGACTTCCTATCGTTGATCCGTTGGTCTGACCTGTCAAGTAATATACTCCAGCCGATAGACCGTTTACGTTTAATGTTTTTGTGTACGCTTCAGAAAGAACAACTTGACCGTACATATTTGTGAGCGTTAATTCATCAACTGGAGCCGATGAACTTACATTGATCACATCTGTTGCTGGATTTGGATAAATCGAAATAGCATTGTCCAATTCGTTCAGTCCAACCGTGTAATATGGATTGTATTCGTGCATACTTGCTTTCTTACCAGAAACACCTTTTCCTGTTCCAACATATGCTCTGTTGTTGACTACCATTGCAATAGCTCCTTTTCGAGCACTTCCTCCGTAAGAAGCTCTTACATTCCAGCTGTTCGTTCCTTCATCGAATTCCCATAAGTCTCCAAGAGATCCACCATTGGTTCCCATACAAACGAATCCTCTCGATCCAATTGAAAACGTTGTAGCGTTTGCTCTTTCGCTTGAAGGTAAATCAGCTCTTGCAATCCATTGATCCAAACTCGGTTTGTATTCCCACCAATCTTTTCTGTATAAATCTTGATCAGTACCAAGTCCAGCATAACCTTTTCCGTTAAGAGTAAAACTGCTCAGTTGATACCTCACACCTCCTGGGAAGTTTGATTTCTGAGTCCAAAGGTCATTTGTCGAATCGTATTCCCAAGTTTGATTGGAGTAGTTGTTAGGTCCTAACTTACCACCAACCAAATAGGCTTTATCGCCAACCGAGAATGCTGTCGTGAAATACATTCCAACCCCTCCAAATCCTGGAAAGTTTGCTTTCTGTATCCAAGAATTAAGTGTTGGATCGTACTCCCACAAATCGGCAAGTTTTACTGCTCCAATATCTGTTGCGGCTACCGTATTGATTCCCGTTCCGATGTATCCTTTGTCGTTGATAGAGAAACCGACTGCGTTTCTTCTAATCGACCCCGGCATGCTTGCAACTTGGCTCCATGCATCCAACGACGCATCATATTGCCAAAGGTCATTGTGAACAATCTCTGCTGTGTCAATCCCTGTTCCAGTATAGCCATAATTACCAATGCTAAATGCGACAGCTCTTTCTCGTTTGAGACCAGCGAAATCGCCCATCTTCGTCCAGGTATTTTGAATTTGCCCGAAACTTGTTCCGACGATTCCAATAAATAATGCGAGTACTATTTTTTTCATGCTCTTAATTAAAAATGAATTTGTTCGAGTGTACAAGCGCTCCATCAACCTTTACGTGATAGATATATGTTCCTCTTTCATTGTTTCCTTTGTCAAAGCGAATTTCTCCGTTTTGCGTTTCTTCAGTAAAGATTTTTCTTCCCAACATATCAAACACATCAATCGAATAGCTATTCAAATTGTTTGATTTGAAATTAATGTGATTGTTTGAAGGATTCGGATAAGTCGTGAATTCAGTGATATCGAATTTCTCATCCAAAGATGCATATGGATTGAATTCGTGGAAGTCACTGAAGTTTGTTCCGTTCGTTCCAATTCCAATGAATGCTCTTTCACCAATATTGAATCCGCTTGCAAACCGTCTTGAAGTTCCAGGGAAGTCGCCTGCAAAATTCCAAGCGTTTAAACTCGGGTCGTATTCCCAAACTTCACTCGATACATCTGAAAGTCCGAATGCACCATAACCTGTTACAATGTATCCTTTTCCATCGTGCGTTAGGGCAACGGAACCTGATCTGGCCAATCCAGGGTATGCAGCTCGCGGCGTCCAAGCATCAGTTGATTGTTTGTATTCATAAAGTGTCGTACCGTTTTTCATGTATCCTTTGCCGTTTAAAACAAACGCAGAGTTCCAAATCCAAGTAGAGAAAGGCGCAGCGTTTTTCGTAGACCATGTTTCCGAAACGGAATCAAATTCATAAACGGTACTTCCTGAAACATAATAACCCTTGTCTCCAATTGCGAAAGCAGATCTGTTTCCGAATACTTCTGGGCATGTAACTACAGCGGTCCATAGATTCATGGCTGGATCGTATTTGTAAAGCATCGCATCTCCTAATGTACCGCCAGTCAAATAACCGAATTTTCCAATTGCCATTGCAACTGTACCGTAGTTTCCGTTTCCGCTGTTTGCAATGTAATCCGCTTTTTGAGACCACGAATTCGATGCTGGATCATATTCCCACCAGTCTGACAATACGATATTGGGGCCTGCACCATTATAGTGTCCTAATCCCATGTAACCTTTAGTACCAATTGCTACTCCAGTTCCTCTGTGTCTGCCGTGAGAACCAAAATCCGCTCTGCTTTCCCACCATGCCGAAGCGTCAAAAGATAGCAATGCGACAGCAAAAACAAGTATGTGAATTCCTTTAATCATTATTGAACAATTATGTGACCATTTTTAACAATACGATCTTCGTATTGAATAGCGTAAATGTAAGTTCCAGACTTAAAAGTAGTAACGTTAATCCTGTTAAGGTTGGCTTTTAAGGCTTCCGTATAAACGACTTGCCCAGTGATTGAAGTCAATGAAAGTGTCATTTTTTCCATTGGAACTTCTTCTTCCCAATCTACGTCAATGTTTAATACATCCGAACTCGGATTTGGGAAAGCATTTACAGAAATATTATCTAAGTTTTTCTCCAACAGCGCCAATGAATAATCGAATTTCCAGAAATCCTTAAAGTTGGTTCCATTCGTTCCTAATCCAACGTAAGCAACGCCGTTCATTGTTGTAGCGGATAAATATCTTCTTGCTGTTCCATCGAAATCCTCAAGTCGAGTCCAAGTGTCTGTTGTAGGATCAAGTTCCCACATGTCCTTGTAATTCGTTCCACTTGAAATATTAACTCCTGTTAAAATGTATCCTTTTCCTCCCAATGAAAATGCCGAAGCTTCCATTCTTGTGATTAAACCTTCTAATGGATCATCACCAACATCTTGAATTTGTGACCATGAGTTCAGTGCGGGATTGTATTTGTAGACATCAGCAGAAGACCAACTTCCAGTTTCTCCTGTTCCTGCGTATCCGTAACCTCCAATTGAAAAGGCTACACCTGACATACGATCTCCACCAGGTAAAGTCGCAATTTGAATCCAAGTATTTGATGAGGGAGTATATCTGTAAAAGTCATCAGAGTCAGTTCCTGTTCCAACATATCCATAGCCGTTCACAGCAAATGCGCTTGCTCCACGTCTTCCCATACCTGGGAAATCAGCAATTTGCGTCCAGATGTTAGTCGCTGGATCGTATTTGTAAAAGTCTTGTACAAGTTGTGTAGATGGAACTCTTCCTGTTCCAACATATCCAATATTGTCAATTGAAAAAGCCGCTGCATGGTAACAAAGACCACCGCCGTAATTTGCTTTTTGCGACCAAGATGAAGATGCAGGATCGAATTCCCACCAATCTTCGAAAAGAACATTTATGCCTGCTCCGTTGTAATGACCAAGGCCTGCATATACTTTGTTTCCAAGGCCAAGCATTGTCGTTCTGTGTCTTGCTGTTCCGCCAAAATCAGTTTGTTGAATCCAACCTGCAGCCGATGCAGACGAAGCCACTAAGACTATTAGTAGTGTGTAAAATAATTTCATTATTCAATGATTAATTTTTTATCGTATACCTGCGTATCGCTTTGTAGGCGGACGATGTAGAAGCCAGGAGAAAGCGTAGAAATCTCAACGTTTTGGTTGAGCTCGATGCTATCATCAAGTACAATTTTCCCTTCAGTATTTAAGATGGTAACGTTCCCTGTGTAATTTCCTCCCAGTTGGAAAGAAGTATGAGCGGGATTTGGAAAGATCGAAAATTGATCTTTTTCCAATTCATTTGTTCCAAGGACACCCTCGTTAATGTTTAGTGTATAAGCACCCATTTCGCTTCCCCAACCTTCAACAATAATGTAGAGTGAATCATATCCAGCTGTCGCAAAATTAATTTCGGATGAAGATCCACAAGCTGCGAAATCATCATTTAATGCCAATGTGGTTCCCCACTTATCTTGAACAGACAAGTACGTGTCAAAAGATGAACCGCACAGTGAAGCATTGATCGATGTTAAAGTTCCAGGTGTAATTAGGTAATATACATCAGGTGAATTGTAGGCTGGGTTTTGATTGCTGTAGCAAAATGAATTGTCGTAAGATTCAGAATATGGAATTGATGCTACAACACGTGGGTCCGTAGAATCGTCACCAACGTAAGCTGAACAATCAATACCGTTTTCAATCTCAATTATAAAATCTGTGACAGAACCCCAAGTAAACGAGATACATGGATCAAGCGGTAAAGATTGATTTTCTGCCTGCATTACTCTGATTCTCGTTTGACCAGACAATGCACTTGCAGGAATGTTGATTACATAATTCGCAGCAACCATTGGTGGTGATCCTTGCCAAGTAACAACCTCTTCAGAAGGTTCAAATAAATTGTTTCCATTAAAGTCAATCCAAACGGTTGCAACATTTCCAAAGTTTCCGCCGCAAGTTCCGAATTGGAGCGTCATGACATAAGCCGATCCAGCATTTACCGTTGTTGTTTGAATTAAGTCTTCTTCAACGCCTAGAACGCCTGGGCAACCAACATAATTGATTCCACCTGAAGTACCAGTGAATTGAAAACTTTGCAATTGGGAGTCGTTTGCACTAGATGGGCCGCCAGTTAAACAGTATTGGCTTTGAGCCAGTAAACTTGTTGAAACGATAAGTGCAGTTAGTAGTATTTTAATCATACGCGTTTTTGGTCGTAGTTAACAATTTGTTAATATATGAATAATAATTTATTTATATAACCTTTGAGACGTGCTTTTAGTAGGTGAAGTTGGCTTCCTAGACGAAATAAAAAACAAGTCGTTAATAACTTTTGAAAACAGGATGAAAAACGAACGGAAATTCCTTGCAAATTTGTAGACCAACTATAAACTTACAATCATGCAAGCAGAACTTACTTTAGAAGACCAAATTCAAGATTTAAAAAGCCAATTGACTGGTGATATGTTTCAAGATATGGATCTAAAAGATAAGATTCACAATCTGGAAATGCAGTCTAAGGGGGTTAAACCAACAGATAGTCACTTTGACTGTGTAGGATGTGGATCTTAGTTTAAACAGGAGGTTTAAACGTCGGGTGATCGAAAGATTGCCCTTTTTTATGCGTTATAACTTTGTAGTGGTTGAATGTTTCGTCCTTGCCTTTTTAAAGTCACTTTTTCTTTCAGGCAGTATGATTACTGCATAAAAGCATACATCAATATATTCGCGCCCATTTTTAAGGCTTGAATACGTTTGCTTTCTGCATCGTTGTGCACTTCCGTATTTTCCCAGCCGTCGCTTAAATCGGTTTCGTATGTGTAAAGGCAAACCAATCTGCCGTCAACGATGATTCCAAAAGCTTGTGGTCTTTTTCCATCGTGCTCGTGAATTTTAGGCAATCCGCTAAAGTCATAATTTTGATGAAAGATCGGGTGCGTAAATGGAAGCTCGACCAATTGATTCTCTGGGAAGACCTTTTGCAATTCCACTCGGATAAATTCGTCCATTCCGTAGTTGTCATCGATATGAAGAAATCCGCCAGACATTAAATAGGTTCTTAAATTTTCAGCTTCTGTTGTCGTAAAAACAACATTTCCGTGGCCTGTCATGTGCAAGTAGGGGTACAAGAACAAGTCTGGACTTCCAACTTCAACGTAAGGCGTCTCTGTCGAAATGCTTGTTTCTAAATTCTGATTGCAAAACTTGATGAGGTTTGGAAGCGCCGTTGGATTCGCATAATAATCACCTCCGCCTCCGTATTTTAAAACGGCAAGTTGGTAACTGCTTTGACTTTGAACGTTGAAAACGGCAAGCAAAGCGATTAAAGTAATTATTGATTTTGCGAATCTCATTCTGTAATTAATTTGGCATTCATACAAGCATACAACGCGGCTGTTTCGGTTCGTAACCTGTTTTCACCTAATGTAATTGTTTTATAGCCACTGTGCAAGGCCAATTCGATTTCCTCTTTTGTGAAATCTCCTTCTGGGCCGATCATTATAGGGCAATTTTTCAGTTCGAAAACATCTGAAATTTTAGAACGTTCTTCATCGTAACAATGCGCTATTAAGCCACTTGGATGTTTTTTAATGAATTCCTTGAAAGTCGTGAGTTCGTTTATTTTAGGCAAGAACAATCTGTGCGATTGCTTCATCGCAGAAACACATTTTTTAACAAGTCGATCGATTTTAATTTTACTTCGTTCCGAATTTGTGCATTCAATCAACGTGATTTCAGTAATGCCGATCTCAGTCGCTTTTTCGAGGAACCATTCCAATCGATCCATCTGTTTCGTTGGTCCAATCCCGATGTGAATATCATAATTCGGTCGATCTTCAATCTTTTCATCGATGATTTTCAACTTGCAGCGTTTTGGATTGTCCTCTGAAATTTGACATTCGAAAAGACTTCCGTTTCCGTTGAGAAGTCCAACAGTATCGCCAATGTTCATTCTCAAAACACGAATTATATGTTTCGATTCTTCTTCACTCAATTGATGTGAAGTGTCTTTAGAACTGATATTTGAGTCGTAGAATAAGCGCATCAGTGCATCAATCGAAAAACCATTTCTTTCATCAACATTCCATGCGTGAAGGAAGAGTTGCCAATTCCTTTTGATTTTAAATCGAATTCGTGAAGTATCGCAATGTTCGCCGCAATTTTCTTCGGATTGTAAATCTTCGCCGAGTTCATGAGTTGACTTGCCACGAAAGGATGGACTCTTAATTCTCCCGATATATTTTCCTTTGACTTATTCTGCAAAAAGTGAATTTTCATCAACTTGGAATAATGACCGAATAAATTCGAAACAACCATGATGATGTTTCCTGCTTTCGGATTGTGATCGAAATAATCGACAATCTTATTTGCTTTGGAAACGTCTCTGAGTCCAATTGCATTCACCAATTCAAAAACGTTGTAATCTTTAGAAATCCCGATGTTTTCCTCAACATGAATTTCATTGATGACCGTTCCTTTCTCAACAAGGATTTCAAGCTTGTCGAGCTCATTGGTGATTTTACTTAAATCGTTTCCTAAGAATTCAGCCAAGAGCATACTCGCTTTCGGTGTAATTCCATAACCGCTTGATTTTACATGCGATTCAATCCAACTCGCAAGTCGGTATTCTTTTATTTTCTCCGATTTAAAAACAATCCCATTTTTTGCGGCCGCTTTCATGGCTTTCTTTCTGGAATCGTAATTCTTGTATTTGTGGTTAATTACAAAAATGGTCTTGTCAGAAGGTGATTCGAAGTAGGATTTTAAATCTTCTAATCCTTTAAAATCTTGAGCTTCTCGGAGAATCACCAACCTCCGTTCGGCCATCATTGGATATCCTTTTGCCTCAGCAATTAAGCTTCCCGCATCGGAGTCCTTTCCGTACAATATGCTTTGATTGAAATCGCGCTCATGATCTTCCAGCGCATTTGCAATGATTGCATTCGTAATTTTATCAATATAGTACGCCTCCTCACCATGCAAGAAATAGATCTTCTCAAAGTTTTTCGCTTCGATTTGTTTTATGAGGTCTTTGTGGTCCATTAACTATGCTTCGACCAAATTTGAACCAATTCAACCAATGTTGCTGTACCTTTTTCCATGTCTTGGATACTCACGAATTCATGACGCGAGTGAATGGCCATTTCTCCTGTAAATATATTTGGACAAGGCAATCCCATAAATGACAATCGAGAACCATCTGTTCCACCTCTAATGATTGTAGGAAGTGGTGTGATGCCAGCGTTTTCCATTGCTGAAACAGCGTAATCCGTAACGAAAGGAACATCTTTAATGATCTCTTTCATGTTTCTATATTGTTCTGTAACCTCGAACTTGTATTGCAATTTCGGATACTTCGAAAGCGTTTCTTTCAATAAATCTTCAAGGCGCGTTTCGTATTCAGCAAGTTTTGCAGTAATGTGATCTCTAACAATAAATGAAACGAATGCTTCTTCAAGTCCACCTCCAATTGTATGAGGATGAACAAAACCTTCGCGGTCTTTCGTCGTTTCTGGTGACCAACTGTCTTTAGGCAATGAAGCAACAAACTCAGAAACAACTTTCAAAGCGTTGACCATTTTACCTTTTGCATATCCAGGATGTGCAGAAATTCCTGTTACAGTAATTTTTGCACCATCTGCTGAGAAACTTTCGTCTTCCAACGATCCTAAAACGCCACCATCTAGTGTATAGCCAAAATCAGCGTTTAATTTTTCCATGTCCAAGTGATCCACTCCACGACCAACTTCTTCGTCGGGTGTGAATAAAATTCGAACTGAAGGATGTTTGATTTCAGGATTCGAAATAAGGTGGTTTGCAAAATCCATGATTATTGCAACGCCTGCTTTATCATCCGCACCAAGTAACGTAAGTCCACTTGCTGTAATTAAATCATCCCCGATTTTTTTCGTCAAATAAGGATGTTGTTCAGTCGTAATTACTTGATTGGTGTCGTCCGGCAAAGTAATCGGAGCACCATCGTAATTTCTATGAACGATTGGTTTAACATTCTTTCCTGTTACATCTGGAGCCGTGTCCATGTGTGAACAAAAGCAGATTGTAGGAAGAGAAGCGTTGTCTGTATTATTAGGTATCGTTCCAAAAACGTAACCCCATTCATCCATTTCAGCGTCTGCAACACCCATGTCCAATAACTCTTGAAGCAATACCTTTCCAAGATCCTTTTGAATCATAGAGGAAGGAAATGTCGTCGAATTTGGATCTGCCGTTGTATCTATTTTAGCGTACTTTATGAATCTGTCTTCGACAGTAGAGTTGTAATTGTTCATTGAGTTTTATTTGAGACTCAAAAGTAAATAAATGTGGGGAATAATAGATCGTGTTCAATAGATTGTTCACAAACGAATAATCGAGCTGACTGCATCTTCGTATGCCTCTAGGGTTTTTGATTTTTTAATCTTCTTTAAACCTTTTTCGGAGTCTTCAAATGCAGTAGCGAAGTATTCCCAGAAATGGTACATTTTTAAAATGATGTGCTTTGGACCGGAAAGCGATTGTTCATACTCGTGAAATAGCGTATCATGAAACTTTCCAAAAACTTCCATGCGGTCATCAGGATAATCAGTTGAATTGTTTTTAATCATTTGCGGGAGAAATGGATCGGCAATTAATCCTCTTCCAATCATCCAGTGATCAATCGAAGGGAAACGTTCTTTTAGCGAGCGGTAGGCTTCAACCGAAGTAATGTCTCCATTGTAATAAATTTTTTGTCCAGAGTGATCCAAGCACCTTTGAAATGCATCCAAATCAACGCCGCCTTTATACAACTGCTTTCCAATTCGTGCATGGATCGCAACATTCTTTATTGGGAATTGATCAAGGATCGGAAATACGTCTAAGATTTCTTTATTGTGCTCATATCCCATGCGCATTTTCATAGATACGATAACATCTGTCTCGGAATGCACGCGATCAAGGATTCGGTTGATTTTATCTGGATCGTTAATTAATCCAGATCCCATACCTCTGTTTATCACCATTGGATAAGGACATCCTAAGTTCCAGTTTAATTCCTTATAGCCTAAATCTTGAATGTACTTCGTTACGAATATGAACTCATCCGCATCATTTGTCATGATTTGAGGAATCACCTCGAGTTCAGTATTGTTCTTTAGCGCAATGTCTTTCTCATAAGCTGGTTTGATTACAAACTTTCCGTTGAGACGGATATAAGGCGCGTAAAAAGTGTCTATTCCACCAAAGTACTGATTGAATGCATTGCGAAATCTGAAGTCAGTAAATCCTTGAAGCGGTGAAGAAAGAAGGGTTTGACTCATGATTGAATTTAAGACTGTAAATATAGTCGTTCGATTTATAAAGCAAAAAAAGAGCCTCTATCGATGATAGAAGCTCTTTAAATATTATTTGTTCCGTCTTAGAAAAGCTCAGCAGCAGTAAAGTGAAAATCACTTTCTATTTGCGCATTCTCATCAGAATCAGATCCGTGAACAGCATTTCTTCCTTTAGATTCAGCATATTTAGCACGAATCGTTCCTTCAGCTGCCTCAGCAGGATCAGTAGCACCAATCATATCTCTAAAATCTGCAACAGCGTTCTCTTTTTCCAAGATAGCTGCAACGATTGGTCCAGAAGTCATATATTCAACTAGCTCTCCGTAGAACGGACGCTCTGAGTGAACAGCATAAAATTCCTTCGCTTGCGCGTCAGATAATTGAGTGTACTTCATTGCTTTGATTGAAAATCCAGCGTCAGTAATCATTTGAAGGATGTTCCCGATGTTCCCGTTCTCAATTGAGTCAGGCTTCAACATTGTAAAAGTTCTATTCGTTGCCATTTTGTTATGTATTTCAAATTTTGCGCAAAGATAAACAATTCTTAAAAGTAGAGTGTATTAATGTTTGATAAGAATTTGTTAGATTTGTCTAACTTTTTTAAAAGATAATTCAAAAAGAATGGATCCGATAATTGGATATACAGGTTGGTATGACGCTTTGGTTACCTATTTAGGTTCAATCGACCCTGTTCTTGCGGCCTTTTATGCAACAATGTTTACGTGGTTTTTAACTGCGCTTGGTGCAAGTCTGGTCTTTTTATTTAAAACGCTGCATCGAGGTGTTTTGGATGCAATGCTCGGTTTTACGGGAGGTGTAATGGTTGCGGCCAGCTTTTGGTCTCTTTTGGCACCGTCTATTGAAATGTCTGAAAGAATGTACCCTTCAATGAAGTGGATGCCTGCTGCAGTTGGTTTCTTAATTGGAGCGCTGTTTCTTTTTGGATTGGATAAGATAATGCCTCACTTGCATATTAATTTCCGAGAAGACGAAAAAGAAGGAGTGAAAACGGAATGGCACAAAACAACACTTTTAGTTTTGGCAATAACACTTCACAATATTCCTGAGGGATTGGCGGTTGGAGTTGTATTTGGTGCAGCTGGAATGGGAATCGATGGAGTTACGACAGCAGCAGCTGTTAGTTTGGCCATCGGAATTGGAATTCAAAACTTTCCAGAAGGTTTCGCCGTTGCAATGCCATTAAGAAGACAGGGTGTAAGCAGAAGGAAAAGTTTTTGGTACGGTCAAATGTCCGCTATTGTAGAGCCAATTTTTGGTGTGATAGGAGCGATGGCAGTAATCTATATGGAACCAATTTTACCCTATGCTTTGGCCTTTGCGGCAGGAGCGATGATTTATGTGGTCGTCGAGGAGGTAATCCCTGAGACCCAGAGAGATAAGTTTACAGATGTTGCTGTGCTTGGTTTCATAGGCGGTTTTCTCGTCATGATGATCCTCGACGTTTCCTTGGGTTAAAACATTTAACAATTTTTTAATATTGAAAGTAGTGTCAATCTAAATTTTACAATTAGATTTGTACTAACAAAAAGGTAGAAGGAGTTTTACTTTTTTGAGTTTTATAGTTTTAGCATGGTTTAGCCTAAAAGAGGAATAAGTTTCACGAAAACTTGTTCCTCTTTTTGGTTTTAGTAGTTTTCCGTACATTTAAGGTAATTAAACAACTACCAACTATGAAATCTACCTTACTATCCTTTGTTTTTATTGCCTTAACGTATTTTTTAAATGCTCAAACTCAGGGAGTTTCTTATCCTTCAGTGGGTAGAGGAGTGGCGACAACGTTCGTCAATGATTATCACAGTCTAGGAATCAATAATTCAGCTTTGGGTTGGGGAAATGACTACGATAAGAAAGTTACAACAGGAATGTCGGAATTTAGTTTAGGATTTTATTCAGATTCTTTATCGTCTGATCGTTTAAAGAAATTGTACAAAGCAATTCGAACGGATATGAAAGACGAAGAGCCTACAGAAGGTCAATGGGCGGAACAAAAGGAGTTTGCTCAAGACTATGCTGAAAGCGGAATGGCAATTGATTTAAGCTATAACTGGTTCGGTTTTTCTTTTCAAACGAAGAAATTCGGTGGGATTGCCGTAAGCGTTTCAGAACATTACAATTGGTATTCAAAATTAAATGCTCAAACCAGCGACCTTATTTTTCAAGGAAATGTTTCATCGTACTTCGACCAATTAACTGTTGTTTATGGAACGGATACAACGATGATTGCAAACACTGGAACTGTTCCTCAAGATTCTTTGGACAATGTTATTTCAGGAACGGCATCAGTTCCGTTGAAATTAAGTGAGCTTACAAATGGTTCTAGAGTTCAATTCACTTGGAATCGTCATTTCAACTTTGGATACGGTAAAAAGCTATTCGGTAACGATTCAACATTTGCTGTTTATGGTGGAATAGGTGGACGTTTTATTCAATCAATGGCTATGTATGACATGATATCTGATGATGATGGAATAAGAATGTCTTCTGCAATGTCACCAAGCTATAATCTTGATTACGGTTCAATTTCAAGTATAAATCCATCGAATTTTACAGAAGCTGGTTTTATACCAAAACCAGTTGGGATGGGATATGGAGTTGATGTATCTGCCAGTGTGAAAATGTTCGGCAAGTTGAAAATTGCTGCTGCAGTAAATAATGTTGGTTCCGTAAAGTATACGCGAAATGTATATTCATTGAAGGATACATTGGTGGCAGATATGTCGCTTGCTGGAATTAGTGATTACAACATTACAGATGCCATAGAGCCTTTACTGCAAGATGGCGGACTGTTCACTATATCTGGAGAAGAAGAACACGTAGTAAGGAATGCGGCGACTTTCAGACTTGGAGCAAGTATTGATCTTGGAAAGATTTTAAGCTTAGGATTTGATTTCGTAGCGCCGTTCAACAGAGATACTCCAGGAAGTCTGGCAAATGGTGTTGTCGCATTTGGTGGTGACTTTAAACCAGTCAAATGGCTTGCGATTAGCGCAGGATATTTGGGAGGTGGAATTTACAAGAACAATGTTCCCGTTGGAATCAACTTCATTCTTGGTGGCGGAACGTACGAATTTGGAATTTCTTCAAGAGATGCACTGTCGTTCTTCTTGGATTCATCGAACAGTATTTCTACAGCATTTGGATTTGCAAGAGTTCGTTTCTAAAATGATTTCAAAATAGCTTTAAATTCTGAGAGAATCATTGCGGTTGCTCCCCAAACGACTTTGTCTCCAATGTCAAAGTAGGGGATGTCCTTTTGCTTGAATCCGTTTTTGAATTTTAGATCAATTCGTTTTAAGAGATTTTCATCCAGTAAAGCTTCTATTTCGAAGCTGAATATTTCATCAACTTCTCTTTCGTCAGGTTTTAATTCTGGCAAGGATTCAACAAAGAAAACATAAGGTTGAATAAGGAATTTACTGACTGGAATATAGACTTCACTTAACAGACCAATCGTTTTCATTAAAGCGGGCTTTAAAGCAATTTCTTCCATGCATTCGCGCTTGGCTGTAAATTCTAAATCAACATCCGTGGCGTCCATTTTACCTCCAGGAAAACTTACTTGACCGCCATGCGTTCCTTCGTATTCAGGGCGTTGAATTAAAACGCATCGAATTGAATTTGCTTCTTCGTACAAGACAAGTCCAACCGCTGATTTACGGTAATCCGTTGCGCGCCTTAAAGCTTCTTGTGAGAAAGGTCGATTGACAGGCATTAAATCCGCATGTGCCTTTTCACCAGGGAGTTCTTTGTCTAAAGCAGATTGCAGCCTATTGATGAAATGGTCGGACATTTTTATTCTACAGAAGAAAGGATTTCAATGAAATCGTCGTGTAAATATCCCATGTTTTCTGCCTTGCCAATAAGTTGAAAGACATAATACTTGCTATTAACTTGCAGCGTTGCTAAGAAATAAGTTGTTGGCTCATCGTTTTCATATCGAGCTCCACTTATAACTTGAATATAGCCAGGGTATTTGACAGATTCGGGAGTGACTTTTTTTATTGAGATCGTAGATTGCTTAAGTGAATTTAGCCGTTTGTCGGAATAGACATCGTGAACTGCATCCAAATCGTCAACTTCTGTGTCAAATGAGTAAGCATAACCGTCGGCTTCAGTTTGAGTAAACGATTCTACGGTAAAGTAAAGTGACAATTGCTCTATAACTCGAACAGCTGCGTCGTCTTGAATAACCATGTTGTCATAGTTCGTTATCTCGAACAACTTAGAAAGTTTGAAATGTAATCCTTTGTGATAAAGTCGAACAGGGTCTGGCAAGTCCATGTTGTTTTCTTGAATCAATTCTAAAGGGGATTTAGAACTTGGTTCTGGACAAGCGGTTAGCAGAAAAATTCCTGCACAAAGCGTTATAATTATTTTGATCTTCACGTTTACGAATATACCATTTATGCCCGCATTTTGATCAGAACTTTTAGAATTTGATGTATCTTTGTGGAACTTTTTAACGAAAAAAACATAGCATGCAACTGTGGAATAAATTAAGTAAAGAGGAACTTGAGGCTCAATTGAGAGAGAAAGGGACAAAATTTGTAACGATTTCTTTTTATCAATATGCCAATATAGAAGATCCTCAATCATTCAGAGACCAACTGTTTCAAATGTGGTCAAATCTAGAAGTAGTTGGGAGAACTTACGTCGCACATGAAGGGATTAACGCCCAAATGTCAGTTCCAGCGAAGAACCTAGAACAATTCAGAAAAGAACTGTACGAAATTGAATTCTTGGATCAAATTAGACTCAATGTCGCGGTTGAAGAAGAATCTGCTGAATTTCCATTTATCAAACTAAAAGTTAAAGTCAGAAAAAAGATTTTAGCGGATGGACTGGAAGACGAATCGTTTGATGTAACTCAAAAAGGGAAACATTTATCGGCTCAAGAGTTCAATGATTTAACGGATGATCCTGACACGATTCTAATTGATTTCAGAAATCACTACGAATCTGAAGTTGGACATTTCAAAGGCGCGATTACTCCAGATGTTGACACGTTTAGAGATTCTCTTCCAATTATCGAAGAGGAATATTTAAAAGGAAACGAAGACAAAAATTTGGTCATGTATTGCACTGGTGGAATTCGCTGTGAAAAGGCTTCGGCTTGGTTCAAGCACCGAGGATTTGAAAACGTTCATCAATTGGAAGGTGGAATAATCAATTACGCAAATCAGTGCACAGATGAAGGAATCGACAATAAATACATTGGAAAGAACTTTGTTTTTGATGAACGAAAAGGGGAACGAATTACGGAAGATGTAATTTCTGTTTGCCACCAATGCGGCGAACCTGCGGATGATCATACGAACTGTGTAAATCAAGCCTGTCATTTGTTATTTATTCAATGCGAATCATGCAATGAAAAAATGGATAACTGCTGTACACCCGAATGCCAAGAGATCATTCATTTGCCAGAAGAAGAGCAAAAAATAATTCGCCAACAAACGACAGTCAGCAATAAGATCTTTAAAAAAGGACGGTCGGAAAAATTGCCTTTCAAAAGCAGAGGGTAAAAGTGTATATTTGAAAATAACTAAAAACAAGATTTAACGTGATTCAATCGATAAAATGGGATGTAACTCCCGAACTAATTGAAGGGTGGAGTACTCCGAATTTGTATGGATTACTTTTCGTTACAGGTTTAATCATTGGTTATTTGGTGGTCAAACGAATGTTCAAAAAGCAGAACATTTCAGATGCCATTCTTGACAAACTTGTTTTTTACATGGT